>JALERL010000032.1 GCA_022764465.1 Lachnospiraceae bacterium
GTTATCAGAGCGTTATGCCAGCAAGGAGATGCAGTTTATTTTTTCACCGGATATGAAGTTCCGTACCTGGAGAAGATTATGGATCGCACTTGCTGAGACAGAAAAGGAATTAGGCTTAGATATTACCCAGGAGCAGATCGACGAATTAAAGGCACATAAGGATGATATTAACTATGATGTAGCCAAGGCAAGAGAAAAGGAAGTACGTCACGATGTAATGTCACATGTATACGCATATGGTGTGCAGTGCCCGAAGGCAAAAGGAATCATCCATCTGGGAGCAACCTCCTGCTATGTTGGAGATAATACCGATATTATCATCATGTCAGAAGCATTAAAGCTTGTCCGTAAGAAGCTGATCAACGTGATCGCTGAGCTTGCAAAATTTGCAGACAAGTATAAGAACCAGCCGACACTGGCATTTACCCATTTCCAGCCTGCTCAGCCTACGACCGTAGGAAAGCGTGCGACACTCTGGACACAGGAATTCTTAATGGATCTTGAAGATCTTGACTATGTGTTAGGAAGCCTGAAGCTGTTAGGTTCCAAGGGAACAACCGGAACACAGGCAAGCTTCCAGGAGTTATTTGACGGAGATCAGGAGAAGATCGATAAGATTGATCCGATGATCGCAGAAAAAATGGGATTCAAGGAGTGCTATGCAGTCAGCGGCCAGACCTATTCCAGAAAGGTTGATACAAGAGTAGCAAATATCTTAGCAGGTATCGCTGCAAGTGCACATAAGATGTCTAACGACATCCGTCTGTTACAGCACTTAAAGGAAGTAGAAGAACCGTTCGAAAAGAGCCAGATCGGATCCTCTGCAATGGCATACAAGCGTAATCCGATGAGAAGTGAGCGTATCGCATCCTTAGCAGATTATGTTATGGTCGATGCCTTAAATCCGGCGATCGTATCTGCAACCCAGTGGTTTGAGCGTACCCTTGATGATTCAGCTAACAAGAGACTTTCCATTCCGGAAGGCTTCCTTGCGATCGACGGAATCTTAGATCTGTGTCTGAACGTAGTAGACGGACTTGTTGTTTATGACAAGGTAATCTACAAACACATGATGAGCGAGCTTCCGTTTATGGCAACCGAAAATATCATGATGGATGCAGTAAAAGCAGGCGGGGACCGTCAGGAATTACATGAGAAGATCCGTGTACTTTCCATGGAAGCAGGAAAGAACGTAAAACAGGAAGGAAAAGAGAACAATCTCTTAGAGCTGATCGCAGCAGATCCTGCATTTAATATGACATTAGAAGAATTACAGAACAACATGGATCCTGCAAAATATGTCGGCAGAGCACCAATTCAGGTAGAAGCATTCTTAAAGAATGTGATCCAGCCGGTATTAGATGCCAACAAAGAACTCTTAGGAGTAACCGCAGAAATAACCGTATAAAAAATATAGTAAGAATGCCTTCTTTGGAAATACTAAAGTATTAAATCGGTATATTTTCAAAGGAGGCATTTTTATGGCATTAAAACTGGTTGTAACAAAAGTAAAAGCAAGAGAGATCCTCGATTCCAGAGGAAATCCGACGGTAGAAGCAGAGGTCACGGTAGAAACAGAGACAAATGGAAAAAAGACGACAGCGAGAGCGGCAGTTCCATCCGGTGCAAGTACCGGGCAGTTTGAAGCAGTAGAGTTAAGGGATGGTGGCAGCCGTTATCAGGGAAATGGCGTAACAAAGGCGGTAAAAAACGTCAATGGCAAGATTGCAAAGGAGCTGTGCGGACGGAATGTGCTGCGGCAGAGCGGCATTGATACAAGGATGCTCCAGTTAGACGGTACAGAGAATAAGGAAAAATTAGGTGCAAATGCGCTGCTTGCCGTATCGCTTGCGACTGCAAAGGTGGCGGCAAAGGCACTTAAGATGCCACTGTACCGTTACCTTGGAGGTGTAAATACGGACGGTCTGCCGGTTCCGATGATGAATATTTTAAACGGAGGCGCACATTCGGATAACAATATTGATATTCAGGAATTTATGATCCTGCCGCTTGGTGCACCGGGTATCCGTGAGGGCATCCGCTGGTGTGTGGAGGTCTACCATACCCTGAAAAAACTCTTAAAGCAGCACGGACTTTCCACTGCGGTAGGGGATGAAGGCGGCTTTGCGCCGGATCTTGCGAATGAAGAAGAAGCAATCGAACTGATCTTAGAGGCGATCACCAAGGCAGGCTATAGCTATGGCAGGGGCAAAGACTTCATGATCTCGTTGGACGTGGCTGCAAGTGAATGGAAGCTGAAAAAAGAGGAAAAAGAGCAAAACAATCTATCCGGGTATATGCTTCCGAAAAAGGGAATCGTCTATTCCACACAGGAGATGATCGGACTCTGGGAAAACATGATCGAAAAATACCCGATCTATTCGCTGGAAGATCCGCTTGATGAAGAGGACTGGGACGGCTGGAAGGAAATGACGAAGAAAGTAGGAGATCGTGTGATCTTAGTCGGGGATGATCTTTTCGTGACAAACGAAAAACGTCTGAGAAAAGGAATCCACATGGGTTGTGCCAATGCAATCCTGATCAAGCCAAACCAGATCGGTACACTGACGGAAACGATCGAAACGATCCGGCTTGCCAAAGCAAACGGCTATCTTACGATCATGTCCCACCGGAGCGGAGAGACGGAAGATACAACAATCGCAGATCTGGCAGTCGGTCTTGGAGCAGAGCTTATCAAGACCGGTGCACCATGCCGCGCGGAACGGACAGCGAAGTATAACCAGTTAATGCGGATCGAGGAGAACCTGATCTAAGACCATGGAAACGTCTGATTCCATTCTGTGTGACTATGGCAAAAAAACAGTTGCTAATGCAGTCTGTATATGCTATAATAGCTAAAGTTGTGAGTATATAAGAATCAACAGGAGGTGTCATCCGTGGCAGTTTTAAAGACGGTTTTAACAGTATTATTTATTATTATATGTATCGCATTGACAGTGATTATTTTACTTCAGGAAGGTAAGTCAGCAGGACTCGGAGCGATCAGCGGAGCGGCTGAGACATACTGGGGTAAGAATAAAGGACGTTCTATGGAAGGTATGCTGGTTAAGATCACAAGAGTTTTAGTTATCTTATTCATTGTTTTATCAGCAGTCCTCAATATCGGACGTTTCTAAGAACGAAAGAGCTGTCGTGTGTACGATGGCTCTTTTTTACTTTATAGGAAAGACCGCCTCTGGCGCTCTTTTGAATTGAAAAATGCCCGCACGGAGGTGGGCACAACGATAAGACGATTCTTAGCTTAGAAAATATAAAAACCTTCCTCGCCGAAATCATCGTCAAGTTCGTCATCATTTAGGAAATAATCCATATCCAGAAGTTCTTCCTCGCTCATGCGGCGAATGTCCCTGGAAGTCATTCCTTCTGGTGGATTATCCATGTATTTTTTACGCAGTTCCTCGATATCTGGGTTCATGGTGCTTTCCTCCTTTGAGAGGATTATATCACAGAATCCATGAATTTTATGCAGAAGACTGCTTTCTGCGAGATCGGGACATTACTTTCTCGTATATTTCTTCGAGGGAGACACGTTTGTGGTTATAGTAAAGTTTAAGAAAGAGCATTTCATGCTTACAATCCGGACAGTTCAGTGGATCATATCCAAAGGAAGAAAGGATGGCAGTCCTCCATTTGTTGAAGTTACGGAATACATGATGTTTTGTTCTTGAAACTGCCCGGTGAAGATTTTTATCTATTTTGCGATGCCGGGCATAAAGTCCGCCATACCGGATCATTTTAAAATGTTTCTCCGGGATATGCCGGATCAGACGTTTGATGAAATCTAATGCAGGAATGGTTTCCTGGATGTATTTATCATCTTCATGACGGTTGTAATGAAAAGTGACTGTTTCGGAGGCTTCATCATAGCGGTCAATCCTGGAGGTGGCAATGACTGGCCGCCCAAGATAACGACCAATATATTTTATGACTGCTTCGGGGTTGCGTTCCATTTCATCAAGCAGTGCAGTGCGGAAAGCATTACGCAGGTAAGTGTAATTGAAGTGATGGACTGGACGCCAGAAGCCATCATCGCTGTAACCACCTTCGGATATAAGACAATGGATATGGGGATTCCATTTTAAATCCCTGCCAAAAGTATGGAGGACCATAATAAAACCAGGTGTATAGTTTTTTGACTTATTCATTTTGAAGAACATACGTGAAACGACACTGGTAACGGAGTGGAAGAGGCAGTTGAGCAAAGTACGGTCTTTCAGGAAAAAGTCACGAAGATTTTCATCAATAGTGAAAACACAATGACGGTGCTGTACTTTAACAAGTTTAAAAGACATGGAGGTAGTACGTTCCATAGAATATTTGTTTCCACAGGTAGGGCAGAAACGGCTGTGACAGCGGAAAGGGACAAATTTAAGCTTACCGCAGTGTGGACAACCATACATGGCACCGCCAAAAGATGGATCACCACAGTTGATCATCTTATCAATATTTTCCATTTCAGTAAATCTGGGATGGAGTGTATATTTGATTTCTTCATAGTAGTCAGTAAAAATTCTTTGTAAGATATTCATAAGACTATTATGAATGAAAAGTTGAAAAAAGGAACCCCCTATCCCCTCAAGGATTGAGGGGCAGGGGAGCTGAAGTGTCGAAAACACTTTTTTACTGTATCGGAAATCCCTGTGGAATTCCCCGATACAGTAAAAACAATCAAGCAAGTATGCTTGATTGCTAAGATGCGCACCTCGCGGAGCGGAAGATTATGCGATGCATCCGCTCGGGCGCGGGAGTGTGCGGCAAGCGCACACTTTATTTACTTGTAGATCGAAAAGAGATAAGGAATAGATGCATGAAGAGAGAACAGTTTGAAAGCAGAAAAAGAATGCTGTACGAATTCATCTGTGATGAGATGTATGTGCCGATGAAGATCAAGGAGATCGCGATCATGCTGCGTGTTTCGAAGGAACAGCGGAGCGAACTGCAGGAAGTCCTTGATGCGTTGGTCGAAGAAGGGAAAATCGAGCTGACGAAAAAAGGCAAGTATATCAAAGCAACAGAGCGTTACAGCGTCGGAATCTATACCGGCAATAACCGCGGCTTCGGTTTCGTGACGATCGAAGGTGATCCGGAGGATATTTTTATTCCGGAAGAAAATACGAATGGTGCCATGCACATGGATACCGTGCAGGTGCAGATTTCACGGAATAAGACCGGAAAGAGACGGGAAGGAACGATCGTAAAGGTCGTTGCACACGGACTTTCCGAGATTGTCGGAACGTATCAGGCAAGTAAGAACTTCGGCTTTGTGATACCGGATAACCAGAAGCTTGCACAGGATATCTTTATCCCACAGGGACGTTCGATGGGCGCAGTCAGTGGTCATAAGGTAGTTGTAGAGATCACCGATTATGGGAAAAACGGCAAAAAGAAGCCGGAAGGCAAAGTCGTAGAGATCATTGGTCATATCAATGATCCGGGAACGGACATTATGTCAATCGTGCGCGGTTATGATCTTCCGGTAGAATTTTCCGAAAAGATCATGAAGCAGGTACAGAACGTCGCAAAAGAAGTCAGTACGGCAGACATGGCAGGACGTATGGACATTCGTGACTGGCAGATGGTTACGATCGATGGTGAGGAAGCAAAGGACTTAGACGATGCAGTTTCACTTACGATGGAAGGCGATAATTATAAGCTTGGTGTGCATATCGCGGATGTGACGAATTATGTACAGGAACACAGTGCGCTTGATGTAGAAGCATTAGATCGTGGAACGAGTGTCTATCTGGTGGATCGTGTAATCCCGATGCTGCCACATGCACTTTCCAATGGGATATGTTCCCTGAATGCAGGGGAAAACCGTCTGGCATTAAGCTGTATTATGACGATCGATCCGAAAGGACATGTGATCGATCATAAGATCGCAGAAACTGTGATCAAGGTAGACAGACGCATGAGTTATACCTCAGTGAAAAAGATCTTAGAGGATCATGACGAAAAAGAAATTGAAGAATACGAAGAACTGGTTCCGATGTTTGAGCGCATGAAGGAGTTAGCCGCTATTTTGCGGAAAAAGCGTATGAGCCGCGGCTCGATCGACTTTGATTTTCCGGAGACCAAGATCATATTAGATGAAAAGGGAAAACCGGTTGATATTAAGCCATATGAGCGCAATGTCGCAACAAAGATCATCGAAGACTTTATGCTGATCGCTAATGAAACTGTTGCACAGGATTATTTCTGGCAGGAGATTCCATTTGTCTATCGTACACATGAGAACCCGGATGAGGAGAAGATCCATAAGTTAGCAACCCTCATCAATAACTTCGGATATACGCTGCATATTGCGCAGGATGAGGTACATCCGAAGGAATTACAGAAGCTGTTAATGAAGATCGATGGAACCGACGAAGAGGCACTGATCAGCCGTTTAACGCTCCGTTCCATGAAGCAGGCAAAGTATACGACAGATAACACCGGGCATTTCGGACTGGCAACTTCCTATTACTGCCACTTTACCTCTCCGATCCGCCGTTACCCGGATCTGCAGATCCATCGTATCATCAAAGAGAGCCTCAGAGGGAAGATGAATGCCAAGCGGATCGCACATTATGAGAAGATACTGCCGGAGGTAGCAAAGCATTCGAGTGAGATGGAACGCCGGGCAGACGAGGCAGAGCGTGAAACCGATAAGCTTAAAAAAGCAGAATATATGCAGGAACATCTCGGTGAAGTGTTTGAGGGTGTGATCTCAAGCGTTACAAACTGGGGACTGTATGTGGAGCTTCCGAATACGATCGAGGGTCTGGTGCATATTACGGCATTGGATGATGATTATTACCACTATCAGGAAGATACCTATGAGTTGATCGGTGAAGCAAATAACCGCCATTACAAGCTCGGACAGAAGGTTTTCGTAAAGGCAGCCGGTGTAGATATGATGCTTCGTACGATCGATTTTGTACTGGCAGATCCGGATGAGGATGCAGGACAGTAATTCGAATGTGGAAAAAAGTGTAAAGCGGACACAGATCTGACCGATATAGAATATACACAGAAATGAGGATCAGCATGGGAAAAGAATCTATCAAGTTAATCGCAAATAATAAAAAAGCAAGACATGATTATTTTTTAGAGGAGACCTACGAAGCAGGGATCAGTCTGCATGGTACCGAGGTCAAGTCTCTGCGTCAGGGCAAATGCAGCATCAAAGAGGCTTTTATCCATATAGAGGATGGCGAAGTCATTCTCTATGGGATGAACATCAGTCCGTATGAAAAGGGAAATATTTTTAACCGTGATCCGCTGCGCCCGAAAAAGCTTCTGATGCATAAGTATGAGATCAACAAGCTGCTTGGCAAGATGAAGGAAAAGGGTTATACGATCGTGCCGGTAGAGGTATATTTTAAGGGAAGTCTGGTTAAGGTAAAGATAGCACTTGCCAAAGGTAAAAAGCTCTACGATAAGCGTCAGGACATTGCGAAAAAGGATGCAAAGCGTGAGGCAGAGCGTGAGTTCAAGGTGCGGAATTTTGGATAATTTCGCAATAACAGAGATAATTTTGCTACGCACCCTTGACCGTTTGGGGCATTGGTGCGTATAATATAGATATATTGGAAAACCAGAGTATGGTTAATATGAAAATTAAATAAGGGCTAGTAATGGTTTCGACAGGGCCCACAAGGTCCGGTGGACCTTGGCTTTGGGCGGACCGAAGCGGAGCGGAGACGATGAAGCGTAGCTTCATAATCCCCGTGTAAAATTGAAAAACCAGAATATGGTTAATATAATAAAATTGAATAAGGGCTAGTAATGGTTTCGACAGGGATTATGAAGCTGGAGAAGCGAGTCGCACGGGATGCGTCAAATTCCACAATTAAAATTAAACGCTAACAATAATAAATTAGCTTACGCTGCCTAGGCGGCGTTGTCTGCTCTGAGGCACCTACACCACAGAATCCAGGCATCAAACATGTAGGAAACGGTATATACAAAGCTTTGCGTATATAGACGTATTATGAAGCTACTAAAGCACTTACGGTGTTCATGCTGGAAGTGTGGAGGGAATGTCAAAGCATGAACTACACTCGTAGAAGGACAGGGGATTGGTTTTTGGACACGGGTTCGACTCCCGTCTAGTCCAGCCAAAAAACACCGTATTTACGGTGTTTTTTTAGTGTCGTGTTGCATTTCGTGTTGCATAATAAGGAATTTCGAAAAAAGCACCCAAACGGGTGAACGCGATACTTGACGCTGCAAATGTTAATTTCTATACTATT
>JALERL010000036.1 GCA_022764465.1 Lachnospiraceae bacterium
TACGGTATCTAAAAAGCATGCATAAGAAAAACCACTGCGGATAAATGCAGAGGTCTTTGGATGAATGGTCTGTAGTCCAAGTTCGATCCAGACCGGCTTGATCTCATTTAGTTCCACAAGCAGAGACAGTACCTCCGGTGAGATACAGTCCGGACGTGTCGCAATGGAAAGTGCAACAATATCGGGCTGTTTGATCGCTTCCGTATACAGATGCCGCAGATAGGAGATGTCGGCATAGGTATTCGTGTATGCCTGAAAGTATGCGATAAACTTCTTACAGTCTGTCTTTGACTGAATACGTGATTTGGCCTCGGCGATCTGCATGGAAACAGAAGCAGAGTAACCTGCAGCAAAGTCACCGGAGCCACCGGCAGAGCAGAAGATACAGCCACGTGTATCTAAGGTTCCGTCACGGTTTGGACAGGTCATGCCGCCATTTAAAGACAGCCGGTAGACTTTTTCACCGAAGGTCTGCTTCAGATAATAATTCAAGGAGTAGTAGCGTTTGTCATCCCATTGTCTGTACATGTATCTTCTCCGGTTATGGTTCTATTTTACAATATGGGACTTTACAGCTTCGCTTACAACCTGTGCAACACGAGGATCAAATGCTTCCGGCATAATGAATTCATCGCTTAATTCATCATCCGGAACAAGATCTGCGATCGCCTGTGCAGCAGCAAGCTTCATCTCTTCTGTAATCTGGGTTGCGCGTCCCTCTAAGGCACCTTTGAAGATACCAGGGAATGCAACGACGTTATTGACCTGATTCGGGAAGTCACTTCTTCCGGTTCCGACGATACGTGCTCCGGCAGCCTTTGCAACATCCGGCATGATCTCCGGAACAGGATTCGCCATGGCAAAGAGGATCGCATCTTTATTCATGGAAGCAACCATATCTGCAGTTACGATATTCGGAGCGGATACACCAACGAAGATATCAGCACCCTTTAAGGCATCAGTAAGTGTTCCCTTACGGTTCTCTAAGTTTGTTACCTCGGTCATTTTTTTCTGCATCCAGTTCAGGTTCGGATAATCCTTGCCGATGATACCTTCGCGGTCACACATCATCAGATGCTTAAATCCATAGGTGAGTAACAGTCTTGTGATTGCAACTCCGGCAGATCCGGCACCGTTTACGACAACCTGACAGTCCTCCTTTTTCTTGCCGGTCACCTTTAACCCATTGATGATTCCTGCAAGTACAACGATAGCAGTACCGTGCTGGTCATCATGGAAGACCGGGATATCTAACATCTCTTTTAAACGTTCCTCGATCTCAAAACATCTTGGTGCGGAAATATCCTCGAGGTTGATACCGCCAAAGGCAGGAGCAATGTTTTTCACCGTTGCAATGATCTCTTCGGTATCCTGGGTATCTAAGCAGATCGGAACCGCATTGACATTGCCGAATTCCTTAAACAGGACACATTTTCCTTCCATAACCGGCATGGCAGCATATGGACCGATGTTGCCAAGTCCAAGTACCGCGCTTCCGTCGGAAACAACAGCGACCGTATTCGCCTTCATGGTATAGTTGTAAGCTTCTTCTTTATTTTCAGCGATAATTCTGCACGGAGCAGCAACACCCGGTGTATATGCGATCGAGAGGTCTTCTCTAGACTTTACCGGTGACTTTGCGATTGTCTCTAACTTGCCGTTCCATTCTCTGTGCATTTTTATAGCTTTTTTGTTTGTATCCATTTTGCTCTCCTTTAAAATAAGTAGTCTTTTTGTAATCATAGCATTAAAAAAAGTACAAATCAAGGAAAATAGAACTTCCTATTTTAAAATGAGTAGTGTATAATATTAGTCAGCAAATCTAAGGAATCAGTTACCGTGATTCGACTCGCAAGATATTATCTGATAAAATCCCAGAGAATGTTGATCAATTATATAAGCAATGAGAGAAAAGGAGCAGGAATCAATGAGAGAAAAGTATGAAAGTCTTTCTGTTACCGTTTTACGGGATATAGCAAAAACCAGAGGAATCAAGCATACTTCGACGATGAAAAAGGCAGAGCTGGTAGAAGCAATGCTCGCAGAGGATGCGAAGACTGCATCTGTCCCACAGGAAGAAGCGAAGGTGCAGGAAGAAAAGACAGAACAGGAACATCCAAGACCAAAGAATGCGAATGAGGAACATACGAGAGAGCATAAGGAGAAATACGAAGACCGCAAGGAACTCGACAGTGGACAGACCGCAAACGGCATTCTTGAGGTCATGCCGGATGGTTATGGATTTATCCGTTCGGAGAATTATCTGCCGGGAGAAAATGATGTATATGTATCTCCGTCACAGATAAGGAAGTTCAATTTAAAGACCGGAGATATTATCAGTGGAAATACAAGGGTAAAGACCCAGTCTGAAAAGTTTTCTGCATTGCTCTATGTAACAAGCGTCAATGGTTATCATCCGTCTGAGGCAGCACGCCGTAAGAACTTTGAGGATCTGACACCGATCTTCCCGAATCAGAGAATCCGCTTAGAGAATGGAAGCGGCAATATGGCAATGCGTATCATGGATATCGTATCACCGGTCGGAAAGGGACAGCGAGGCATGATCGTTTCCCCACCGAAGGCAGGTAAGACGACTCTGCTTAAGGAAGTCGCAAAGTCTGTTACGAAAAACAACCCACAGATGCATCTGATCATTCTTCTGATCGATGAGCGGCCGGAGGAAGTAACGGATATTAAGGAAGCGATCGAAGGAGAGAATGTCGAGGTCATCTATTCGACCTTCGATGAACTGCCGGAGCATCATAAGCGTGTGTCCGAGATGGTAATCGAACGTGCCAAGCGGTTAGTAGAACACAAACAGGATGTCACGATCCTCTTAGACAGCATCACACGTCTTGCAAGGGCATATAACCTGACCGTTCCACCAAGTGGGCGTACCTTATCGGGTGGTCTTGATCCTGCGGCACTGCATATGCCAAAGCGGTTCTTTGGTGCAGCCAGAAATATGAGAGAGGGTGGAAGCCTTACGATCCTTGCAACTGCACTCGTGGATACCGGAAGCAAGATGGACGATGTCGTTTACGAGGAGTTCAAGGGAACCGGTAACATGGAGCTTGTACTTGACAGAAAGCTGTCGGAAAAGCGTGTATTTCCAGCCATCGATATCGTAAAGTCCGGTACCAGACGGGAGGATCTGCTCTTAGATGCCGAGGAACAGGAAGCAGTGATGATCATGCGAAAAGCGATCAACGGCATGAAAACAGACGAGGCGGTAGAGAGTATCTTAAACCTGTTTGTACGGACAAAAAACAACCGGGATTTCTGCCAGCTTGTAAAAAAGACAAAAATTATTTAAAAATGCTTGCATAACATATCACCCTATGTTACAATGAATAAGCTGTTTATTCGGAAACTAAACAGTGACGTGTTTAATTAGAAAACATGCGAGATGACCATATAGAGAGGTGAAAGAAATGAGAGAAGGAATCCATCCAGATTATTATCAGGCAACTGTAACCTGCAACTGCGGTAACACATTCGTAACAGGATCTACAAAGGAAGATATCCACGTTGAAATTTGTTCTAAGTGCCATCCGTTCTATACAGGACAGCAGAAAGCAAATCAGGCTCGTGGACGTATTGAGCAGTTCAATAAGAAATACGGCATGAAATAAGAATCACACATGTGACTGAAGACAAGGTTGAGGTTAATTTAATCTCAACCTTTTTTTAGAGAAAGAGGTCGCAAATGAGGTATTCAGGAATTGGTGGACAGGCGGTTATGGAAGGCGTAATGATGAAGAACAAGGATCGTTATGCAGTCGCTGTCCGTAAGCCGGATCAGGAGATCGTAGTCGAAGTGAAGGACTACACCGGCATTATTAAGAATGAAAAAGTAAAGAATATCCCGATCCTACGCGGGGTACTCAATTTTATAGATTCGCTCGTATTAGGAATATCGACATTGACATATTCCGCTTCCTTTTTTGAAGAAGAGGAGAGCAACAGGAAAAAGCAGTTAGATGAGAAGCAGAAGAAGAAAAAGGAAAATGCGGAGATGGGAATTACCGTAGCGTTATCCTTTGTACTTGCCATTGCAATCTTTATGATACTTCCATATTATCTGTCCTTATTTTTCCGGAAGTACATAGCATCGCCGACATTACTTGCACTGATCGAGGGTGTGATCCGTCTGGTGATCTTTGTGGTATATATCCTTCTGATCTCACGGATGGAAGATATCCAGAGGACATTCATGTATCATGGAGCGGAGCATAAGTGTATCAACTGTATTGAACATGGACTGGAACTGAACGTAGAGAATGTACGGAAAAGTTCGAGACAGCACAAACGCTGCGGTACAAGCTTCCTGCTTTATGTACTGGTGTTAAGTATTCTGTTTTTTGCATTTATCCGTGTGGATAACAGAGCCCTCCGGTTACTGCTCCGGGTGGCTTTAATCCCTGTGATCGCAGGTGTTTCCTATGAATTCATCCGTCTGGCAGGGCGCAGTGAGAACAAGCTTGTGATGGCACTGAGTAAACCGGGACTGTGGCTGCAGAATCTGACAACGAAGGAACCGGATGATGCAATGATCGAAGTCGGCATTGCTTCCGTAGAGGCGGTGTTTGACTGGAGAAGTTTTCAAAAGGATGTGGAGGAGCAATGACCTATCGCGAAGCAATCGAATACGGAACGGATATTCTCTCCGGTGCAGGAATCGACAATCCGGACTTGGATGCATGGTATCTGCTGCAGATGGTCTGCCGGATGGAACGAAGTTATTATTATCTGCACGAAGAGGATGAGATCACAGCAGAAGAACAGGGCGAATATACGATCGCAGTCAAAAAGAGAGCCGAGCATATCCCGTTGCAGTATATTATCGGAGAGCAGGAATTCATGGGACTTACCTTCAAGGTGAATTCCAATGTCCTGATACCGAGACAGGATACCGAGACATTAGTCGAAGAGGCACTGAAGCTGGTAAGTTCCGGCATGCAGGTGCTGGATCTTTGTACCGGCTCGGGCTGTATTCTGATCAGTATCCTGAAAAATACGGTCGGCGTCACCGGTGTTGGTTCGGATGTCTCGAAGCAGGCACTGCTGGTTGCCAAGGAGAATGCAAAGCTGCACGAGGTGGATGCGGAATGGATCCGCAGTGATCTGTATGACAACATACCGGGGCGGTATGATCTGATCGTATCGAATCCACCATACATACCGACGGCAGTGATCGCCGGATTAATGCCGGAGGTACGTGATTTTGAGCCGTTTGATGCATTAGATGGCCATGCAGACGGGCTGTATTTTTACCGCCGGATCATCGCACAGAGCCCGGATCATTTAAAGCCGGAAGGCTATCTGTATGTGGAGATCGGTTACGATCAAGGCGAAGCAGTCTCTGAACTGATGGAGAAGTCCGGTTTTACGGATATTGCAGTGGTAAAAGATCTGGCAGGACTTGACCGTGTGGTTAAGGGACGTTTAAAACCGGTAGAGGAAGAAGTTATAGAGTAAGAAAAGATACGCCCATGGGCGTTTATGGAGGAAACTATGTTTGATAAATTAGAGGATCTGTTGATTCGTTTTGAAGAACTGATGAGTTCATTAAGCGAGCCGGATGTTGCAAATGATCCGGAGCGTTTTCGTAAGCTGATGAAGGAGCAGAGTGATCTGACCCCGATCGTTGAAGCATATAAGGAATACAAGCAGTGTAAGCAGAACATTGAGGATTCTCTTGCCATGTTAGAGGAAGAGACAGACGAGGAACTCAAGGAGCTTGCAAAGGAAGAATTAAATGACTCTAAGGCAAGAGTAGAGGAATTA
>JALERL010000029.1 GCA_022764465.1 Lachnospiraceae bacterium
TTTCTTACCAGTCTTACCAACTTTACGTCTAATAACTTCATCAGCATATTTGATACCTTTTCCTTTGTAAGGTTCAGGTCTTCTCTTATCTCTGATTTCAGCTGCGTACTGGCCAACTTTTTCTTTATCGATACCTTTGATAGTAATTTTGTTACCATCCACTACAGACTCTAATCCTTCCGGATCAGTCATCTCTACCGGATGAGAATATCCAAGGCTTAATGTTAACTTGTTACCGGATTTTGCAACCTTGTAACCTACACCGTTAACCTCTAATTCCTTTGTAAATCCATCAGTTACACCAACAACCATGTTGTGGATTAAGGTTCTTGTTAAACCATGTAAAGATTTCATTTTCTTTAAATCATTTGGTCTTGTAACGGTTACTTCAGAACCCTCAACTTTGATTTCCATCTCTGATGGTAATACTCTGCTTAATGTTCCTTTAGGACCCTTTACAGTCACCTGATTATTTTCTGCAACTTCTACAGTTACGCCTGCAGGAATTGCGATTGGCATTCTTCCTATACGTGACATGCCCGTACCTCCTGTTTTGTATTGAATGGCTTACGCCATTGCCGCATTGTTCTTAGTTACATCTATGAGTATGTCCGCTTCTACAAGCGGATTATACTTCTTGATATCTGGGGTGTTCCTTACCAGAGAGCCTCTGATAAGAAACCTGTGCAAGAAAATTCCTACCAAACAAATGCAAGAACTTCTCCACCGACCTGAAGCTTACGAGCTTCCTTGTCTGTAATAATTCCCTGGTTTGTAGAAAGAATAGCAATACCTAAACCACCAAGTACCTTAGGAAGATTCTCTTTACCAGCGTATACACGAAGACCAGGTTTGGAAATTCTCTTAATACCTGTGATAATCTTTTCGTTCTTATCAGCACCGTATTTTAATGTAACACGGATTGTCTTAACGATACCATCTTCAATGATTTCATATTTTGCGATGTATCCTTCTCTTACCAGAATATCAGCAATTGCTACTTTCATCTTGGAAGACGGGATATCAACTGTATCATGTTTCGCAGTATTTGCATTACGGATTCTTGTAAGCATATCTGCAATTGGATCACTAGTCATTGTCATGATGTGTTTTTCCTCCTTTATTTTACCAGCTTGCTTTCTTTACGCCCGGAATTTCGCCCTTGTAAGCTAATTCACGGAAGCAAACTCTACAAATGCCGTATTTTCTTAAATATGCATGTGGACGTCCACAGATTCTGCAACGGTTGTATTCTCTGGAAGAGAATTTCTGTTTACGCTGCTGCTTTACTTTCATAGAAGTCTTTGCCATTTGAATTCCCTCCTGTCTTATTTGGCGAATGGCATATTGAACTGAGTCAATAATTCGCGAGCTTCCTCGTCTGTCTTTGCTGTAGTAACGAAGATAATGTCCATACCTCTGACCTTATCTACCTTATCGTACTCAATTTCAGGGAAGATTAACTGCTCTTTGATACCAAGTGCGTAGTTACCTCTGCCATCAAATGCGTTAGGATTTACACCTCTGAAGTCACGTACTCGAGGTAATGCTAAGTTCACAAGACGATCTAAGAACTCATACATTTTATCTCCTCTTAAGGTTACTTTACATCCGATCGGCATACCTTCTCTTAATTTGAAGTTAGCGATTGAATTCTTTGCTTTTGTTGTTACAGGCTTCTGACCTGCGATAGTCTCCATATCTTTCATGGCTGTCTCTAAAACCTTAGCGTTTTCTTTGGCTTCACCAACACCCATGTTGATAACGATTTTGGAAAGCTTTGGTACTTCCATCATATTTTTATATCCGAACTTTTTGACCATAGCATCTACGATCTCATTCTGGTACTGATCTTTAAGTCTACTCAACGTTTTGGACCTCCTCTCCTGAATTAATCGATTACATCACCTGTTGATTTTGCGAAACGGACTTTCTTATCTCCATCCATCTTGAAACCAACTCTTGTAGCCTGACCTTTGTGAAGGTACATTACGTTAGAAGCATCGATTGGTCCTTCCTGATGAATGATTCCGCCCTGCTGGTTTGTCATGCTTGGCTTAGCATGCTTTGTTACCATGTTGATACCTTCAACAAGCAGAGTTCCGTCTTTCTTATTAACAGCGATTACTTTGCCTTCTTTGTCTTTATCTTTTCCTGCGATAACCTTAACGGTATCACCCTTTTTGATCTTTAAACTTGCCATTCTGATACCTCCTATAATACTTCTGGAGCCAGAGAAACAATTTTCATAAACTGTTTTTCACGAAGCTCTCTTGCTACTGGTCCAAAAATACGTGTACCTTTTGGAGTTTTGTCATCTTTGATAATAACTGCAGCGTTCTCATCAAACTTGATGTAAGAACCGTCTTTACGACGAGCACCTTTTACTGTACGTACGACAACTGCTTTTACTACGTCACCTTTTTTTACAACGCCACCTGGTGTTGCATCTTTAACAGTAGCAGTAATTATATCACCGATATTTGCATATCTTCTGGTTGAACCGCCCATAACACGAATGCAGAGTAATTCTTTTGCTCCAGTGTTATCAGCAACCTTAAGTCTGGTTTCCTGTTGTACCATGCCGGTAGCCTCCTTCTATTATTTCGCTCTTTCCATGATCTCTACAAGTCTCCATCTCTTATCTTTAGAGAGTGGTCTTGTTTCCATTACTCTGACTGTATCACCGATCTTACATTCGTTGTTCTCGTCATGAGCTTTTAATTTATAAGTTTTCTTAACGATTTTGTTGTATAATGCATGTCTTACATTGTCTTTTACTGCAACTACGATAGTCTTATCCATCTTGTCACTTACAACAACGCCAACACGTGTTTTTCTAAGATTTCTTTCTTCCACGATTGAATCTCCTTTCTGCTAGGATAGTATTATTCAGCAACGCTTTCTTTCTGAGTGATAACTGTCTGAATTCTTGCGATGTTCTTACGAACCTCTTTGATTCTGCTTGTGTTATCTAACTGGTTTGTTGCATTCTGGAATCTCAAATTGAAAAGCTCTTTTTTCGCTTCAACCAACTGCATCTTTAAATCTGCAGCGGACTGTGTGTTTAATTCTTCTAAATATTTACTAGTTTTCATTTGATTCACCGCCTTCTAAGTCTGCACGTGAAACTACTTTACATTTACAAGGTAATTTATGTGTAGCAAGACGTAATGCTTCTTTTGCAATCTCGTCAGATACATCGGAGATCTCGAATAATACACGTCCTGGTTTAACTACAGCTACCCAGTATTCTAATGTTCCTTTTCCGGAACCCATACGTGTTTCAGCTGGTTTTGCAGTTACTGGTTTATCTGGGAAAATTTTGATCCAAACTTTACCACCACGTTTGATATATCTTGTCATGGCGATACGGGCTGCCTCGATCTGGTTAGATCTGATCCAGCATGGCTCCATAGCCACGATACCGTAAGAACCATTTGTAATTCTGTTACCTCTCATCGCTTTTCCGGTCATTGTTCCACGGAACTGTTTACGATGTTTAACTCTCTTAGGCATTAACATTACTGAGCTCCTCCTTCCTTATTCGCTTTTGTAGGAAGCACTTCGCCTTTGTAGATCCAAACCTTAACACCAACTTTACCGTAAGTTGTATCTGCCTCAGCGAATCCATAATCGATATCTGCTCTTAATGTCTGAAGTGGAATAGTACCCTCTGAGTAGAACTCGCTACGAGCCATATCTGCTCCACCAAGACGTCCGGAACAAGCTGTTTTGATACCCTTTGCTCCAGCTTTCATACATCTTCCCATGCAGGACTTCATTGCTCTACGGAAAGAAACACGATTCTCTAACTGTAATGCAATGTTCTCAGCTACTAACTGAGCATCCTTGTCTGGTCTCTTAACTTCTTTGATGTCTACAACAAGCTTCTTATCTGTAAACTGCTGTAACTCACCTTTGATTCTCTCGATTTCAGCTCCGCCTTTACCGATTACTACACCCGGCTTAGCTGTGTAAAGGATAACCTTTACTCTATCAGATGCTCTTTCGATCTCGATCTTAGAAACACCTGCTGCGTATAATTTCTTCTTCAGAAATTTTCTGATGTTATAGTCTTCAACTAAGAAATCAGCAAAATCAGATTCTGCGTACCATTTTGAATCCCAATCTTTGATAACGCCGACTCTTAAGCCATGAGGATTAACTTTCTGTCCCATGTTTTCCCTCCTTATCTTTCATTCAGCACGATTGTTAAGTGGCTTGTTCTCTTCTCGATTCTATAAGCTCTACCCTGTGCTCTTGGTCTGATTCTCTTCATTGTTGGTGCCTTACCTGCGTAGCATTCCTCTACATAAAGGTTTGCTGCATTCATTCCATTGTTGTTCTCAGCATTTGCGATTGCTGACTTTAACAATTTCTCTATAACACTTGAAGCGTATCTTGGATTGTAGGTTACAATCGCAAGAGCTGTCTCAACATCTTTTCCGCGGATAGCATCTAATACGAAACAAGCTTTCTGAACTGACATTCTAGCATAAGATAACTTAGCTGAAGGTCTTGTATCTTTTACTGCGTTTCTCTCTCTCTTAATCTGGGATCTATGTCCTTTTGCCATGAGTGAAACCTCCTTTCAAAAAGTTCTATTTATCTAACGCCTGATTTCTTCTCGTCTTTGCCATGGCCTCTGTAAGTTCTTGTTGCTACGAACTCACCAAGCTTGTGTCCAACCATGTCCTCTGTAACATATACAGGTACATGCTTTCTTCCATCATGAACAGCGATTGTGTGTCCAACGAAGGAAGGGAAAATTGTAGAACGACGTGACCATGTTTTAATAACTGTTTTATCACCAGCTGCATTCATAGCATCTACTTTTTTCAGTAAGCTCTCATCTGCAAATGGTCCTTTTTTAAGTGATCTTGCCATTATTCTTCCTCCTATCTACTATTTAATAGCTCTACCGTCTCTTCTTCTTACAATCAGCTTGTTAGAAGATTTTTTCTTCTTACGTGTCTTAAGTCCAAGAGCAGGCTTGCCCCATGGTGTACATGGACCTGGACGTCCGACTGGTGCCTTACCTTCACCACCACCGTGTGGATGGTCATTCGGGTTCATAACAGAACCACGTACTGTCGGGCGGATACCCATGTGACGCTTACGTCCTGCTTTACCAATGTTTACAAGGCTGTGATCACCGTTTCCGATAACACCGATTGTAGCACGGCAGTTCAGAGGAACCATTCTCATCTCGCCGGAAGGAAGTCTTAATGTTGCATATTTTCCTTCTTTTGCCATTAACTGAGCAGCCATACCAGCTGAACGTACTAACTGTCCGCCCTTACCAGCATATAACTCAATGTTGTGTACCTGTGTACCTACCGGGATGTTCTCAAGTGGTAAGCAGTTACCAACTCTGACTTCAGCTTCTGGTCCGTTCATAACCTTCATTCCATCTGTTAAACCTTCTGGAGCAAGGATGTATGCTTTCTGACCATCTGCGTAACAGATCAAAGCGATGTTTGCTGTTCTGTTTGGATCGTACTCGATTCCCATAACAGTTGCTTCGATTCCGTCTTTTCTTCTCTTGAAGTCGATGATTCTATATTTTCTTCTGTTTCCACCACCCTGGTGTCTAACTGTAATTTTACCCTGATTGTTACGACCGGAATTCTTCTTTAAAGAAGTTACAAGTGATTTTTCTGGTGTAGTCTTTGTAATCTCAGAGAAATCAGATCCAGTCATATTTCTTCTGGAAGGTGTATATGGGTTATATGTTTTGATTCCCATTTTCGTTCTCCTTTCGATGTGTTTAAGTTTATTATCGCACTTTACTGTGCTTAATTATCGTTCCATGCAATGAATTTCACTTGCGAAATTCTATTTACAGGCCAGCGAAGATCTCGATATCTGCACTGTCAGCTGTCAACTGAACGATTGCTTTCTTAGTCTTAGCAGTTTTTCCTACTACAGCGCCACGTCTCTTAGACTTGCCTTCCATGTTCATTGTGTTAACCTTTGCAACCTTAACACCATCGAACATCTTCTCAACTGCTTCTTTGATCATTGCTTTGTTTGATTCTGGATGAACTAAGAAAGTGTATTTCTTCTCGCTCATAGCGTTCATACTCTTCTCGGTTACTACCGGTTTGAGGATTACATCATAGTACTGAATGTTTGCCATTATGCATATACCTCCTCGATTGTTGCAACTGCTGCCTTTGTAGCAACAACTGTGTCATACTTTAATACATCAAATACGTTAAGTTCATTTGTCTGAGCTGTCTTAACTGTTGCGATGTTCTTAGCAGAAGCGATTACGTTTGCATCCATATCGTTTAATACTACTAATGCCTTCTCAACGTTTAAGTTCTTCATAACCTCAGCAAACTTCTTTGTCTTGATCTCGTCTAACTTCAGATCATCAACAACGATGAATTTGCTTTCCTGAACTCTTGTTGTAAGAGCGGACTTTAATGCTGCTCTCTTCTCTTTCTTATTCAGCTTAAAAGAATAATCTCTTGGAACCGGAGCGAATACTGTACCGCCGCCTGTCCACTGTGGAGCTCTGGTTGAACCCTGTCTTGCATGACCAGTTCCCTTCTGTCTCCAAGGTTTTCTTCCACCGCCGCGAACTTCAGAACGTGTCTTAGCTTTCTGTGTTCCCTGACGATTGTTTGCAAGCTGCTGAACTACTGCCATGTGTACTAAGTGTTCGTTAACTTCAACACCGAATACTGCATCGTTTAAATCCATGCTGCCTACTTCTTTGCCTTCCATATTATAAACAGATACTGTAGCCATCTGTGTGATCCTCCTTTCTTAAATTAGCACTATTTGCCTGCTTTAACTGTTTCTTTGATTGTTACTAATGATTTCTTAGGTCCTGGAACAGCACCCTTGATTAACAGCAGGTTGTTCTCAGCATCAACTCTTACAACCTCGAGGTTCTGAGTTGTTACCTTTACACATCCCATATGTCCTGGCATTCCTTTTCCCTTAAATACACGGCTAGGTGTAGAACAGGAACCATTGGAACCCTGATGACGATGGAATTTAGAACCGTGAGCCATAGGTCCTCTATGCTGACCATATCTCTTAATAGCGCCCTGGAATCCTTTACCTTTTGAAATTGCAGTTGCGTCTACTTTGTCGCCTTCTGCAAAGATGTCAGCTTTGATCTCGTCTGCTAACTTGTAATCCTCAGCGTTCTCAAACTTGAACTCTCTGACAAATCTCTTACCGGATACACCAGCTTTATCAAAATGTCCTTTTTCAGCTTTGTTAACACCATGTCTGTTTCTGATTTCTTTTTTGCCGTTAGCGTCTTTGTTGACGATCTTCTCTTTCTTGTCAACGAAACCAACCTGTACTGCGCTGTAACCGTCATTCTCTACGGTCTTAACCTGTGTTACTACACATGGTCCAGCCTGTAATACAGTAACCGGTACTAATACGCCGTCTGCGTTGAAGATTTGAGTCATTCCGACTTTTGTTGCTAAAATTGCTTTCTTCATTCTTTCTTTCCTCCTGTTTTTCTACAGCGGAACGCATTCGCGTTCATCCTAGAAAGCCGATTGGCTCCTCAGGATCTTTTGACTTTATTTCATTTTGATATCGATGTAAACACCTGCTGGCATCTCTAATCTTGATAATGCGTCAACAGTCTTCTGTGTTGGTGCAATGATATCAATAAGTCTCTTATGAGTTCTCTGCTCGAACTGCTCTCTGGAATCTTTGTACTTGTGTACAGCTCTAAGAATTGTAACTACCTCTTTCTTAGTTGGAAGTGGTACTGGTCCACTCACCTGTGATCCGTTTTTCTTTACAGTCTCGATGATTTTTTTTGCTGATGAATCTACTAATTCGTGATCATAAGCTTTTAATGTGATTCTCATTACTTGACTTGCCATAAAAAAAGTCGCCTCCTTTTCGCACTTTTAATTTCAGTACGACAAGCGGTGACTGTACACTCTCCCGTGTGTGTCCTCTGCATTCAGATTCAAACGCACGTTGTTTCTACTCTCATGTTTTGTAGATGTTATTCGTGATACAGTGACTTGTCGCCAGTTTCCTAACTTGACATTCGCTCCACGGAAAACCTGCCACATGGGCAGCAACCTCACGCTTCTACGCTATCAATGTCACAGCAAGTATTACTATACACGATAACATCAACGATTGCAAGTACTTTTATATAAAAATTGTACTTTTTTACGTACACTACGAGCGGTGCACAGAAGAATAGGTATAAGATTGCCGGGAGCTTGCTCACAGGCAGGCTTATATCTATTCTTTTGTATAGCGCGACAGCGCGAAATGAGCATGCAGCGCAATGCGAATTGCACCGCCCGTTTTCTCCATTCCTCTGCTTACCGCGACAGCGCGAAATGAGCATGCTTTCTTTTATATTGTATAGGAAGAAACCCGCACACTCTCGTATACGGGTTCCTCTTATCTGCTTCTTTTTTATTTTATATTCCGCAGTACCGGCTCACTATAACTCTACGCTCTTATCTGCTACATCCGCAAACTCTTTTAAGATCTCCTCATCCGGTGCCTTGGTTGCAAGACTGACTACTACGATACAGATCAGGCTGACAAAGAAACCTACCAGAAGAGAATAGATTCCGGTGCTTGTGGCAAGTGTCACATGCTTTCCTGCTTCCGATACAACCGGGAGATAATCCCAAATCATAACGACTGCTCCACCGGATACGATTCCTGCAACTGCACCCGGCATGTTCGTACGCTTCCAGAAAAGTGATAACAGTACCAACGGTCCGAACGCTGCACCAAAGCCTGCCCAGGCATTTGATACCAGTCCCATGATCGAGTTATCCGGATTCAATGCAATGATGTAAGCGATCACTGCTACAACTACAACTGTAATACGGCTGACACGAAGTACCTTCTTATCATCTGCATTCTTGTTGATCACGCCCTTGTAAATATCCTCAGACACGGAAGATGCCGTAACAAGAAGCTGTGAATCTGCAGTTGACATGATCGCTGCCAAAATACCGCACAAAAAGATTCCTGCAATAAACGGTAATGCATAATGTTCGGTAAATAACCGTGTGATCATATTGATAAATACATTTTCAGCAGAATCTGCGCCTTCCGAACCAAGGATCGTTGGATACAGATAAGCTCTTCCGATAATTCCGATCAGGATTGCAAAGGTCAGGGAAAGTGCAACCCAGATGATCGCGATTCCTTTGGACTTGTTTAACTCTTTTTCACTCTTTACCGCCATAAAACGGGTCAGGATATGCGGCATACCACAATATCCAAGTCCCCAGGCAAGCTGTGAAATAATATCAATGGCACGGTATGGCTCTCCGCCATTCTGCCACAGGCTCAGATAGGATTCGCTTCCACCTGCAACACCGCTTGCATTGAGTGTATCCACCAGACTGCCATCACCGGTTACGACTGCATATGCAAGGATCGGCACTAATAACAGACCAACCAGCATTAACATTCCCTGAATAAAGTCTGTCACGCAGACCGCCATAAAGCCACCCATAAACGTATAGGCAAGGATTACAACCGCTCCGATCGTCAGTGCAACCTTATAATCGATCCCGATCACCGCATGGAACAGCTTGCCGCCGGCTGCTAATGCAGATGCGGTATATACCAGGAAGAAAATTACGATTACCACCGAAGAGATCGTTAAAAGCACTCTCTTTTTATCGTGAAATCTGTTTTCAAAATATTCCGGTAAAGTCAGTGAATTATTCGCACGGATCGTATATCTGCGGAGACGGCTGGAAATAAAGATCCAGTTGCAGACCGTACCGATAAATAATCCGATCGCGATCCATGCCTGACCGGTACCAAATGCATAGACTGCTCCCGGCAGACCCATCAAAAGCCAGCCACTCATGTCCGATGCCTGGGCACTTAAAGCTGCTACCCAGCCACTTAATCCCCTTCCTCCAAGGAAATAATCTTCCGAGTTACTTGTGCGCTTCATGTAACGTGCACCGATGCAGATCATCATCGCCATGTACACGACAAACGCAACCAAAATCCATATCAGATTGCTGTTCATGTTTTTCTCCTCTTCTCGTATGTTCTATTTCATCTAAATAAAGTGTGCGCCTGCCGTACACTCTCGCGCCCGAGCGGATGCATCATATAATCTTCCACTCAGCAAGGTGCGTGTCTCATTCAGAGAAACATCTACTTTAACTTAGTAACACTTTAAATAGAATAACAATACTTTTGCACCTTGTAAAGTCTTATTTTTATTGACTGCCCGGATAATGCCCTATATAATAAGTAAGAATTCGTACCAAACGCAATATTAATCTTGGAAACAGATACAGAATAGATGGAGGAAATCATATGTGGGTTGCAGATAATTGGAAAGATTACGAAGTAATCGACTGTTCAAAAGGTGAGAAATTAGAGCGGTGGGGGAACTACCTGTTAGTACGTCCGGATCCACAGGTCATCTGGGATACACCGAAAAAAGAAAAGGGCTGGAAAAAGATGAACGCACATTACCACCGCAGCAAAAAAGGCGGCGGCGAGTGGGAATTTTTTGATCTGCCACAACAGTGGAGCATCAACTACGGTTCCCTGACCTTCCAGTTAAAGCCTTTCAGCTTCAAGCATACCGGACTTTTCCCGGAACAGGCAGTCAACTGGGACTGGTTCTCTGAGAAGATCCGGCATGCCGGCCGTCCAATCAAGGTACTTAATCTGTTCGCATATACCGGTGGGGCTACCATCGCTGCGGCTGCCGCAGGCGCAAGCGTGACTCATGTGGATGCATCCAAAGGCATGGTTACCTGGGCAAAAGAGAATGCTGCATCCTCCGGTCTCTCTGATGCACCGATCCGCTGGATCGTAGATGACTGTGTCAAGTTCGTGGAACGTGAGATCCGCCGTGGTAAAAAGTATGACGCGATCATCATGGACCCGCCTTCCTATGGCCGTGGACCAAAGGGTGAGATCTGGAAAATCGAAGAAGCGATCTATCCACTGGTACAACTTTGTACGCAGCTTTTAACAGACCGACCGCTCTTTTTCCTGATTAACTCCTACACAACCGGTCTTCAGCCGGCGGTCTTATCTTATATGATCAGCACCGCGCTTTCCTCTTTCGATGGAACGGTAGTTGCTGACGAAATCGGGCTGCGCGTTTCTTCAAACGGACTGGTACTTCCCTGCGGAGCATCCGGACGATTTGAAGGCAGATAAATAGAACCATATATCCAAAATGATCGGTTAAGCAGCCGCTTTAACCGATCATTACTTTTTCACTAGGGAGCTGTACCGGTGCCACTTTCTTACGTTCTGTAAAAGAAAGGGCAAAGGACATGCTCCCTATTCTTCCACAGAACATCAGAAGGATCACGATCAGTCTTGATGCCGTTGTCAGGGAACGTGTGATCCCGGTCGACATACCGACCGTACCAATCGCAGAGAACACCTCCAGCATCAGATCTTCTAACGGCAGATCCTGCTGCATGCAGCTTAATGTAAGAATAGCAGCAACTGCAAGCAGAATACTGATCACGATCACATTACTTGCCTTTTTAATATTCTCATCATCTAATCTTCTTCCAAAGATATTACAGCTTCTGCGACCACGCAGATTCGACCAGACATACACCAGCATTACCATCAGTGTGACCGTCTTAATACCACCCGCAGTAGATCCCGGACTTCCACCAATAAACATAAGCACCATCGTAAACAGCTTTGATGCTGTTGTCAGCGAACCGATATCTGTCGTATTAAATCCGGCCGTTCTTGCCGTAACTGAGCTAAACATTGCTGCAAAGATCCCCTCACCGGCACTCATTCCCGCCAGCACATTCCGTCGTTCTAACAGATAGTACACGATCGTTCCACCAATCAGAAGAACAGCCGTGGAAGATAGAACCAGCTTCGTATGAAGCGAATATTTTTTCCAGTTCCATTTATTCGTTGCCAGATCCTGCCAAACGAAGAATCCAATACCTCCCACTACAATTAAAATCATAAAAACAGTCGGCACGATTGGATCACTCACATAGCTTACAAAGGAAGAATATGGTCCGCTCTGTGTTCCCATCAGATCAAACCCGGCATTGCAAAATGCAGAAATTGCATGGAACACACTATAATATATACCTTTTAGGACTCCAAACTGAGGGATAAACCGGATTGCCAGAAGGATTGCACCGGTTCCTTCAAACAAAAGTGTCCCCTTTAAAATTCCACGCACAAGCTTCACCATGCCACCAAGCTGATTGGCATTCATGCTCTCCTGCAACAGACGTCTGGTACTTAAGCTGATCTTCCGCCGTAAGAACATGGAAAACAAAACACCCATCGTTACAAAGCCAATACCACCTACCTGAATCATCAGGATGATCACAATCTGACCAAACACAGTCCAGTGCAGGGAGGTATCAACCACAACCAGACCCGTCACACAGGTAGAACTGGTTGCCGTAAAAAGTGCGGTCAGAAAGCCGGTATGCTCTCCCGCTCTCGTTGCAGGCGGCAATAACAGCAAAAGCGTTCCTGTCAGAATTACGCAAAAGTAACCAAGCGCAATGATCTGCGTATAGGTCATCTTATCCTTGACTGCCGCCATCACCTTTTTGATTTTTCCAACTGATTCCTGTATCTTCATCTGATCCTCATTTCCGCAATTCGATCCACTGCCTGTTCTACACTTTTGCCTCTTTTCTTCTAAATACCAAGCAGCTTCTGTAATTCCTGTGTATCCGCTGCATACTGCGTTGCTCCATGCTCTGCTAAAAATGCACGGTCACGGAAGCCCCATGTTACGCTGATACAAGGAAGTCCGGCATTTGCTGCTGTCTGTATATCCACATCCGAATCTCCGACATAGACTGCCTGTCTGCCATCTGCTTCGAATTCCTCTAACGCCTGATATACAGTATCCGGTGCCGGTTTTTTGCGAATGCCCTCACGTTCTCCGATTGCAACCGGAATGAGTCCGTCAAAATAAATCTTCTGTAATTCCTTTACGCCAAAATCTGCCTTATTCGATACGATCGCAAGCTTAATTCCCTGCTGTTTTAACTGCTCTAGCAGTTCTACAACACCCGGATACGGTTTTGTCGTATCATTGCAATGTACCTTATAATATTCCTGAAACTTTGCAAACGCTTCCTCAAACCGGGGATTTGCCTCGCCATCCGGTATTGCACGGATCATCAGCTTACGGATTCCGTTTCCGACAAACCTGCGTACTTCATCTAAGGTACGAACCGGCATGCCACACTGCTCTAACGCATAATTGGTTGCTGCATGCAGATCCTCTAAAGTATTTAATAATGTTCCGTCCAGATCAAAAATAACTGTCTGATATTTCATGTTACTCTCCATTCTTCCTATTTTCCCATGGGTATTCCACAAACTGTAGACTTTCCCGGAATTCTTTTTCCCCGGCACAGACCGCAAGACGGTATTGCACATCCCCCATTATAGCATCTTTTCCCCGGATTTCAAATTCCCGGAAGAAATACTGCGTATCCGGATCCGATGATGCCCAGTCTATCTGTACTTCCGCCCCAAGGGTAAATGCAAAATCCTGCATAGACAGATACATCCCCTGCCCGGTTACCTTTAACACACTTTCCTTTAACGTCCAGTACCGCAAAAAGAGCGTCTGCTTTTCTTTTTCATCCATACACGAAGTGATCACTTCTGCTTCCTGCTTTGCAAAAAAACGCTTTGCGATCTTTTCTATATTATGACATTTATACTCCAGATCAATTCCGACCTCTTTATCTGAAAATGCTGCCGCTGCATACGTGCCGGAATGCGTCAGATTAAAGTGGATGTCCGGTCTGTTCTTTAAATATGGCTTCCCATTTTTCCCTATAGCAAACTCCTGCGTGGCTGCATCAATTCCATATGACCGGAGTCCATATACCAGAAGCAGTCCGGCAGCCAGCTCCTGTCTTTTATTTTCCTCACCACGCGCCTTTTTCACTCTTTCCAACCGCATTCCGGGCAACTCCTTCTGCGCGTTTTCAAAGATTACCGGTTCACCAAGACAGGTGGTGTCCATTACATATATCTTTACCATGTCGTTTCTCCTACCAGATACCATTATACCTATCCAGCCATGAAATGTCATCTGATTATCCGGTTTACTTTTTATATCACCTGAATAACTGTATTACAAAAATTACATAATATATAAAAACATCATTATTTTATTGTCTTTTGTCATACATTGTATTACAATGTAGGCAAATAGAAAGGAGTGATCATATGGCACAGTCAACCATTTCAGCTCGTATTGACAGTAAGGACAAATCAGATTTCGATAACTTCTGCAACACAGTAGGATTAAATGCCTCCACTGCAATTAATCTATTTATCAAAACAGTTCTTCGGGAACGACGTATTCCATTTGAGATCAGTTGTTCTCCAGATCCTTTTTACAATGAAGCAAATCAGGCTTATATCTTAAAGTCCGTAAATGAACTACGTGAAGGAAAAGGACATCCGCATAAATTGATCGAGGAGGATACGAATGAGTGAGATCATCTGGTCTGATGATGCATGGACAGATTATCTATACTGGCAGACTCAGGACAAAAAGACCTTGAAACGGATCAACCTGCTTATTAAAGATATTGAACGGAATGGCTGCATGCAAGGTATCGGGGAACCAGAACCATTACGCGGAAACCTGCAAGGTGAATTCAGCCGTCGTATCAACGAAAAGGATCGTATTGTATATCATATAGAAAACGGTCGTATCTACATCGCACATTGTCGTGGACATTACAGTGATAAGTAACTAAAAAGAGTCAGGCTATAAGTTTCCCGCTTATAGCCTGACTCTTTTTTGCTAATACCTATGTATCGTTATTCTATTTATGCTTCTGCGGTTTTCTTTCCTTCGAATAACTTACGCAGTCCTTCGATTGCTACCATAACACCTAAGATAAACAGAAGGATTGCAAATACAAGCTGGATCACATTTCCGGCTACTACCTGTGTTGAGAAACCGGTTACCAGATCCTTGATCTTTAAGATGATTGCAGTAAAGGTAATACCCATCATTGCAAACATCGGTCCCCAGAGCATGATACCCTGACGCTTTGTTTTCTTTAAGAATACGGCACAGGCAACAAGTGCAAGTGCGGATAACAACTGGTTGGCAGATCCAAACAGCGGCCAGATGCTTAAGTATCCAACCTTTGCAAGCAGGAATGCGAGTACCAGCGTGATGATTGTTGCAAACCACTTATTTGTGATGAACTTGATCACCGGTGTTGCTTCCTTGTCATCCTCTAAAAAGAACTCCTGGAAAGCAAGACGTCCGACACGGGCAACAGAGTCAAGACTCGTTAATGCAAATGCAGAAATTGCAAGTGTGATCAGTGTGTAGGATGTACTCTCCGGTAAACCAACCTTGGCTAAGAATACGGAGATTGACTGTGCAAATACCTGTGCAGGTGTTCCGGATGGAAGTCCGTCAGAGGTTGCTGCGAATCCAACACAGATCAGTGCGATAACAGCTAAGAAGCTCTCTAATAACATTGCACCGAAGGATACCGGAAGCATTGCCTTCTCGTTTTTGATCTGCTTTGATGCTGTACCGGAAGATACCAGTGAATGGAAGCCGGATACTGCACCACAGGCGATCGTTACAAACAGTGTCGGGAACAGGTAAGAAGTTGTACTTGTTGCTTCATCTACAATCTTAAAGGATGTAAATGCTGCAAGGTTCATGGACGGATTGTATACGATGATTCCGACAAATGCACAGATCATCATTGCGATCAGCAGATAGCTGTTTAAGTAATCACGTGGCTGAAGCAGTGCCCATACCGGTGTGACACATGCGATTGCGATATAGATAAATACAAATACCAGCCAGAAGTTACGGTTAAAGTACATCGGTGCATGAAGACCGATTGCGATTGCTGCTACCAAAAGTGCAATGGCTACGACCGTATTTAACCAGGTCGGACACTTTGTGAACTTTAAGAAGAATCCAAGTGCCACTGCAAATACGATAAACAGAATAGATGTAGTTGCTACTGCACCATCTGCTACAACCTTTGCACCATCTGCATCAAATCCGTTAAAGGTTGTGGCTACGACATCTGCGAAAGCTGCTACAACCAAGATTGAGAATAACCAGGTAAACAGTAAGAACAGACGCTTTCCTGTTTCACCAATATACTGCTCGATAATATATCCGATGGATTTTCCTTTATTCTTTACAGATGCGTACATAGATGCGAAATCCTGAACTGCACCAAAGAATACGCCACCGATTAAGATCCATAAAAGAACCGGTACCCATCCGAAAATTGCTGCCTGGATCGGTCCGTTGATCGGTCCTGCACCTGCGATGGATGCGAACTGATGTCCGAATACCACCTGTGTATCAGCCGGTACATAATCCACACCATCTGCTTCCGTATAAGCAGGGGTCTTGGCATTTGGATCAATGCCCCACTTCTTTGCAAGAAAACGTCCATAGATCAGATAGGCGCCTACCAGCACGACGGCTGATATTAAGATAATTAATAAACCATTCATGTTACTCCTCCTATGTATAAAACATATTTAACAGTATCTATAGCGGGTGCTTTGCTGCAATAAAAATCTCCGGAACTGTAAAAACAATTCCGGAGACGATTTCCCGCGTTACCACTCTGTTTGAAGCATCTGCTGCTCCCTCTTAATCCTGTCCACCGGCAAAACCACTTCTGAATCTTACCTTTTAACAGGTGCTTCTATAACGTGAAGTAACCGTTTGCACTTACTAATATCCGATCCGGATATGTTCCGCACAAATGCTCATGGGGGATGTCACAATAGGTTCTCTACCGGTTCACACCAGCCACCGGCTCTCTGAAAAAGAATGGGGATTGCGATTTTTCCCAATCAATGCATCTAGCTATAAATCTGTCATTAGCTATGACTTTAATACCTTTTTTTCTGAATGTCAAGAGATAAATTTTCCTTTTCTTAATGATAAATTTAATCTCTTTGGATGGATTCCTCTAAAATACCGGTGATCCGCTTCATGGAAGATTCGAATTCTTCCTCATTGTTGTTGTTGAAGATCAAAAGATCATCCTTGGTATCCGGACTGTCTAATTCCTTCGGAATCTCAAAGTTACAGGATGCAATATACTCATCCCAGTGCTCTAACTTCCAGGTATCACGATCGGAATTCCTAGAGATCATGCGCTGATGTACGATCTCAGGATCTGTCTTTACCCAGATTACAACTAAGGATGCAGACTTTTCGGCTAACTTTTTCTTCAGTCCGTTGATGTAATCCATATCACGGATCTCACGGGTAAACGGTGCGTTGATCAGAACGACGTCCTCATACTCAAGTGCTTCCAATGCAAGCTCTACCACACATTCATACTCGTAATCACGGATATTCTCCTCGAAAAAATCACTGCTTCTGTTATATGGCTCTCCTGCCACTTTAAAAATCTGCTTGGATAATGTGATCAGTGTATCCTTATCCAGATATACAATATGATTTAAGTGTTTTGCCAGTTCCTTTGATATATATGTTTTTCCGCATGCAGGCGGTGATGTTACGATAATTAATTTCTTGTTCATAGTTCTAGTTCCTCCAAATCTTACTCTCATTCGTTTTCCTACCATTGTATCGCAATCTAAAAAAATGAACAAGGGTAAAATCCTTCAAAATATATGAAAAATCTTAAGAATCCATTATTATATCTGCACGAATTTTGTGCTTTTATGCGTTCTGTTCACTCTGTACTGCCTTTTTTAACGTAGCATACAGGATATCGGTATCGATCGGTTTTGCAATATGACCGTTCATTCCGGCATTTAATGCTGCGCTGATATCCTCCGTAAATGCATTGGCTGTCATTGCATAGATCGGTATCGTCTTTGCCTGCGGATGTCCGCTTGCCCGGATCACTCTCGTTGCCTCATAACCATCCATCTCCGGCATCTGTACATCCATTAAGATTGCAGTATAGGTGCCTGCCTCAGATGCTTCAAACATCTCAACCGCACGCTTTCCATCCGGTGCATGATCCACCTGCATATGTACCAGATCAAGCAGCTCGGTTGCCACTTCCGCATTAAACTCCGTATCCTCTGCAAGCAGTACCTTTCTTCCTGTGAAGTCATATGCTTCCTCTTCGGCAGTCTGCCTGACATATTTTCCACCGGATAACTGCATCAACAGGTTAAATACGGTTGACTGGAATAACGGCTTGGTCAGAAACAGATCTGCACCTGCCGAAATAGCCTCCTCCTGTATCTCCTGTGTATCATAGGCAGATACAATGATGACTAAGGTATCCTTTGCAAAGCTTTCTCGGATCTTTCTTGTCACATCCTCGCCGTTCATATCCGGCATCTTCCAGTCGACAAAGCAGATATCAAAGCCGCTGCCGGTCTCTTTTGCATGCGTCAGCTTTTCCATTGCTTCTGTTCCGTTAGCTGCTGTTGCATAAGGAACTCCGATCCGGCTTAAGATCACGGATGTATATTCTCTGGAATCCGGTTCATCATCAACGATCAGTGCCCGCACCTGACAATACTTTTCATCCACAGATTCCTGTACCTGCTTATCTAAGTCAAATGGCAGTGAAACCGTAAAAGTAGTTCCGACATTCTTCTCAGACTCCACGGAAATCGAACCTGACATCATCTCGATCAAATTCTTTGCAATCGAAAGTCCCAGTCCACTTCCGCCGTGCTTTTGTGCCGTAGCCGCATCCTCCTGTTCAAATGGTCGAAACAGTCTCCCGAGCATCTCTTCGGTCATGCCCTCTCCGGTATCCTTCACGATAAAATTATCGTAGACCTTGCCATCCCTCACCGATAATTCCTTCGCCGTGATTGTAATTGTTCCACCGGCAGGTGTAAACTTAAAGGCATTCGATACCAGATTCAGAAGTACCTGATTGACGCGCAGTCCATCCCCTAAGAGATTCTCGTGATTGATCTCTGCCGTATTCATCTCAAAACGGACACCCTTCTGCTTACACTGGGAATAATAGATCGTCGAGATCGAGGTCAGAAGTTCGCGCAGATTAAATGCGCTGTAACCAATCTTGATCTTATCACTCTCAATCGCAGACATATCAAGTACATCATTGATGATATTTAGCAGCACCTTGGAAGATACCTGGATCTTGCCCAGATATTCATCAATTCTCTCCGGCTGGTTCTCATAATGGGTTGCTATCTCTGTAAGTCCGACGATCGCATTCATCGGGGTACGGATCTCGTGGCTCATACGTGCTAAGAACTGGCTCTTCGCACGGTTCGCATTATCAGCCTGTGCGACTGCTTCTGCAAGCTGCACATTTTTCTCCTGCATCCGTTTTAAACTTAGCTGCTTTGCATGCCGCCAGCGCATCAGAAGATATGCCAGCACCCCGATCATAAGTACAATCACAGACAGTGTATACCGGAACTTATAAAGCATATCGTTCCAGCTTAACCGGTAACCATTTGCCACACTGTGGTTGACCGTATACTGTGAAACATCCTCATCCGATAAAGTCACAATGCTCTTGTTAATGATATTCATGACCATCTGCATCTCATCCGATGCCACTCCCACCATTGCCATATTTTCATTCATAAAAAATGTCGGTAGAATTGTCAGTCCCTCATTATGTGGGTTCTGCAGCACCGGGCGTAACACATTGACATTCTGTGCTGTAAAATCCGCCTCTCCCTTCAATACCATTTTGACACATTCATTGGTGGTCGTTCCCTCCACAACCTTAAACTGCGGATAATTCTTCTTAATATAGCTTTGCAGTGCTGCATAGCTTTTCGGCACAGCAAGTACATACGAAGCATCAGCTGCACCCAGATCGTACTGCATGCCCTGCCGGCAGACCAGTGACACATCATCCGAATCGAACACATCTGACACAATATACTTATCCGACTTAAACTGTGGATTTTCTGCAAGAATGCCGGAAACAATGTGGGTCGGATTCTCCTTCAGATAATCTAATGTACGCTCTCCGGCTTTTAACATCTCATAGTTAAACTTAAGCCCCGTCGTCTTCGCGATCTGTTTCATAATATCAACGGTAATACCATCCGGTTCTCCCTGTTCATTGATATACGAAAAAGGGGCACGACTTGTAATCAGTCCAATCGTGATCGGCTCCGCTGTACGGATATATTCTGCCTCTTCCCTTGTCAGTACAAGATCGGCGGACTCCATGCTTCCATAATACTTTTTGTACAGATCTGACGGAAAAACACTGTTATTCGCAGTGATCTGTGCGATTGCATCATCCACTGCATCTACCAGATCCTGATTCTCCTGTCCGGTCATAAAATAAAACGGATCTGAGCCAAAACGGCAGATGATCTTGCAGTCATTCTGCAATGCAAGTGATCCCATGGCCACGCCATCAACCTTTTTGTTTTTCAAAGCCTGAAAACATTCCTGTGTTGTATCAAACGTCAGATAGGTGCATGCAAAGCCCTTTTTCTTTGCATATTCTTCAAATTCATGGTTCTGGTAGCTGTTTTTCAGCACAGCAACCTTGATCCCGTTAAAGTTCTCAAAGTCGTTAAAGTAAAACCGGTCATCATCTTTTCTTGCATACAATACATTTGCTTCAGAGCCGATCGAATACTTAGAGAAAAGATATTCCCCCTCCCGCTCCGGGGTCTTTTGTGCCTGACAAAGACAATCGATCTTGCCTTCCTGCAGATTCTTCAGCTGGTTCTCCCAGGTATCGTAGACAAACTGATACCGCCATCCGGTATAACCCGCGATCGCATTCAGATAATCCACACCGTACCCGGTATATGCACCATCCTCTCCCTGACTGATAAATCCACCATAATCAATATAGCCGATACGGATCGTCCGGGATGTCCTTGTCGTTCTGGCATCTGCCGTAAGCGGCCAGCATGCCGTTGCCAGAAATACCATGCAAAACAGTGCACATAGTACACGTTTTCCTATGCTTCTTTTCTCTTTTGTATTCATGTGTATTGTTTTCTCCTATGTCTGACCGGTTAAGCCTGCTTCCAAAAATCTACCGGTTCATATTCCTGTAAGCTTGCTAAAAATCCCATCTGCTGTAACCGCTTTAAAATCACCTCTAAGACCTCTTCGCTCTCAGCTGCAATCGTATGGTAATGATAGCCACTTGTTACATTTTTCAAAAGTGAGGACATCCCGGAGCGGATATTCTCCATATAATGCTCTACATCCATCCGCGAACGGATATTTAACTCCGCCCGGACAACCCCGTATACTTTATGGTAGACGAATACATCCCGCACCTGTCCGCCAAGGTCTACGATTGCATTCAGTTCCTTTTGTACATCCTCATCGGAATGACGCACTTTAAATACACGTTCACAAACCCGGTCCTTTACACAATATCCACGATTTGTCGAGAGAATTTCTACCCCATTTGCACGAAGCAGGGCAATATCCTGAACCACAACCTGACGGCTGACACCAGTTTCTTTTGCAAGCTTCCCGCCGGAGATCGGCTCTGCACTGTCCGTCAACATCTGGAGGATTCTCTCCCGTCGTTCTTTTCCTTCCATCCTATAACACCCTTTTCCTATACTGCATGCAGATTTTTTAATGAAATATCAAGAATTGGTGAAGAGTGTGTCAATGCTCCACTTGATATATAGTCTACACCAAGATCAGTCAGACGCGCAATATTTTCGCGTGTTACATTTCCGGATACCTCAACCTCTGCTCTTTTTGCAATAATCGCAAGTGCCTCTTTCATCTGTTCATGTGACATGTTATCTAACATGATAATATCCGCACCCGCTTCTACCGCCTCACGGACCATATCCAGGTTCTCTACCTCGATCTCGATCTTGCGTACAAATGGTGCATAGGCTTTCGCACGCTCGATCGCCTGCTTCACGCCTCCTGCTGCACCGATATGGTTATCCTTTAACAGTACCCCATCAGACAGATTATATCTGTGATTACAGCCACCTCCGACACGGACTGCATATTTTTCAAAAATACGGTTATTCGGTGTGGTCTTACGTGTATCAAGCAGCTTCGTATCCGTTCCTTCTAACAGCTTTGCCACATTATGTGTATAGCTGGCAATTCCACTCATTCTCTGTAAGTAATTTAATGCAACACGCTCGCCGGATAACAGCGTACGGATATCTCCGTGTACCTTTGCCATCAGCTGTCCCGCCTTCACTTCATCTCCGTCTGCCACAAAGCACTCGGTCGTTGTCTCAGGGTCAAGTAACTCGAATACACGGGCAAATATCTGAAGTCCACAGATAATGCCATCCTCCTTACAGATCAGATCTACCTCTCCCTGACATGGATGCGGCATCACACTGTTGGTGGAAACGTCTTCACTGGTAATATCTTCTCTAAGTGCGCTTAAGATCAATGGGTCTGCGTTTAATTTTAATGTAACCTGATCGTACATATGAATCCTCTTTTCTCTATTTTTATAATCTGCAAAAACTGTTATCTTAATCTCCATTCCTGCGCTGTCTGTATGCAGTGTGAAAATCTTAATTTTCACACTATCCTCCTAAGGCTGCTGCCCAACTAAAAGCTCAGCCTGCCTTGCGCTTACTGTCTGCTTCGTCTGCCTGCCGGATTGCCTCCTGCACAAGTCTGCGGTTTTCTTCTTCAAAAGCTGTCATATCCTCATACCGGACAAGTGATGCATTGCTGACAACATCTGCCCGTCTTCCTGCGTTTTTCTCCGGTTGCTTTGCCTGCATATCCTCTGCCGCGCGCTTTGCAAAAACAAGGCTCTCTAACAGGGAATTGCTTGCTAAACGGTTCCTTCCATGCACACCGTTGCAGGCTGTTTCTCCGACTGCATACAGATGATCCATGGAAGTATGGCTGACATGATCCACGCGGATACCACCCATAAAATAATGCTGTGCCGGAACAACCGGGATGCACTCTTTAGTAACATCATACCCCATTTCCTGACAATGTGCTACGATATTCGGAAAATGTGTACGCAGCTCGTGTTCCGGGATCGTCCGAAGATCTTCCCAGACATGCATTGTGCCATCTTTTTTCATCTGCTCATGGATCTTCTCTGTCAAAAGATCTCTCGGTAGAAGCTCATCGACAAAACGATTCCCGTTCTTATCATAGAGCTTTGCCCCCTCTCCACGCACAGACTCCGAGATCAGGAAACTGCGATCCTCTTCCTTTTCCGAATAGAAGGTCGTCGGATGTACCTGTACATAGTTGATGTCCTTTAATTCTACACCATGACGGATCGCAAGTGCAAGCGCATCCCCGGTCAGATGACGAAAATTCGTCGAGTGCCGGTAGAGTCCTCCGATCCCGCCACAGGCAAGTACCGTCTGCTCTGCATATACTTTTTCCAGGCTGCCATTCTCCATACGGAGCACTGCTCCATAGCAGTCATTTTCCTGACAGATCAGGTCAACTAACCGGGTATATGGATAAAGTGTAATATTCTCCCGTTTTTTTGCTTCTGCCAACAGCTTGCTTGTAATCTCTTTGCCGGTAATGTCCTCATGAAACAGGATTCTTTTTGCGGAATGTGCGCCCTCTCTGGTAAACAGAAGTTCTCCATTCTCATCCCGTTCAAAGTCAACGCCATATCCGATCAGATCCTTTACGACATCGACAGAGGAACGGATCATGATCTCCACGGACTTCTTATCATTCTCATAATGTCCGGCACGCATGGTATCCTCAAAGTAGCTGTCATAGTCATCCTCACTCTTTAACATACACATACCACCCTGTGCAAGGAAAGAGTCATTGCTTTCTAAATCTGACTTTGTAATGACCATGATCTGTTTTTCCTGTGGAAGCTGTAATGCACAGTACAGTCCGGAGCATCCGCTTCCCACGATCAATATATCTGTTTTCATATGATTGCCTCGATTCTTTTTACGATCTATTTTGCAAGTGCAAGCATCTGCTCTAACGGATGCAGTGCTTGTGCCCTTGTTTCTTCACTGACGAAAACCTCGTTGCTCTCGTTTTGTAATACATCTAACACCTTATCTAACGTGACAAGCTTCATATCCGCACAGACCTGCTGTTCCATGACCGGATAAAAGGTCTTGTCCGGATTCTGCTTCTTCAATTCATAAAAAACTCCTGTCTCTGTTCCAATCAGGAATTCCTCCTTGTCACTTTTCGATGCTGCCTCGATAATACCGGAGGTGCTTCCGATATAATCTGCCTCTTCTAATACTTCTGCCGTGCATTCCGGGTGTACAAGAAACGGTGCGCCCGGATGCTTTGCCTTTGCGGCTAAGACATCCGCCTTTGTCATTGCATTGTGAACCGGACAATAGCCCGGATTTAAGATCACATGCTTTTGGGGCACCTGCTCTGCCACGTAACGCCCGAGATTTCCATCCGGAATAAAAAAGATATTCTGATTCGGAAGGTTTCTTACGATCTTTACCGCATTCGACGATGTCACACAGACATCGGAATACGTCTTTAACTCTGCGGTAGAGTTGATATAGCAGACAACTGACAAATCCTCGTAGGTTTCCCGCATCTTCTTTACCGCTTCGATTTCTGCCATATGTGCCATGGCACAGTCCGCAGACAGATCCGGCATCAGCACTTTTTTCGCCGGATTTAAGATCTTTGCGCTCTCACCCATAAACGAAACACCGCAAAATACTAAAATCTCAGCATCCGTTTTTGCCGCGACCTGACTTAAATAATAGGAATCTCCAATATAATCTGCGACCTGTTGTACTTCCTCCGGCACATAGTAATGCGTCAGGATCACAGCATGTTTTTTCTTTTTCAACTGCTGTATCTCTTCTGTTACTGTCATAAAATAACCATACCTTTCTCTTGGCCTGTAACCGGCCTGACTTTCGACTTATGCGCGCTATTATAGCACACAACTTTACAGGTGACAAGACACATGTTTTGACAATTGTAAATTCTACGTAAAAAGTATTCTTTCTCACCGGAAAGGTTTACATCTGATTTTTTAAATGATAAAATAAGGTGATTTAAAACAAAGACAAAGGAGGCGAAGTATATGGACAGTTGTGATATTCCTAGTCGAAGTACCTGCAACGATGGATCAGACTTAGACATTATTTCAAGTGCCCGTATTCTGACCTTTTAATATCCGATAAGCTTTTCCATCGTTTCGAAGTGTCACAACCGCATGTGTTTGTGCAGTCCCTGGCTGCGATGGATTTTTTATGCCCTTTTTAGGGAGAATGGAGGCTTATTGTGGAAAAAGAAGTTTTAAAAGAACCAATGTTTGTTGCAGAGATCGTCGCAATTATCCGGAGCGGGCTCGACAAAGAGCAGCTCTTAGAAAAGTTAAATGATTACCATGAAAATGATATTGCACAGAGCTTTGCATACTTAACAAAGGATGAACGTATCGCACTCTACAACAACCTGGGTGCAGAGTGGTTTTCTGAGATTATTTCCTATATCGAAGAACCGGATCAGTATACCAAAGAGCTTGGTATTGACAAGTTAGCTGCTGTCATCAATGAAATGGATTCCGATGACGCGGTCGACCTGTTCGAAGATCTCGATGAAAATGTCAAAAATCAGTTACGTCCGATCCTGGATGAAGATGTCAAGGCAGACATCCGGCTGATCAGTTCCTACGATGATGATGAGATCGGTAGCCTGATCACAACAAATTATATCCAGATCTCGAAGGATCTTACGATCCGTCAGGCTATGCACGAGCTGGTAAAACAGGCGGGCGATAATGACAATATCTCTACGCTTTATGTCGTAGACAAGGATGAAACATTCTGTGGTGCGATCGATCTGAAGGATCTGATCATTGCAAGAGAGCATGATGAACTCGACGATCTCATCAGTTATTCCTATCCGTACCTGATCGACCATGAGAGTATCTCAGACAGCATCGAAAAGATCAAGGATTATGCCGAGGATTCCCTCCCGGTTGTCAATGAAGATAAGAAGCTGATCGGTATCTTAACCGCACAGGACGTCATCGAAGCGGTCGATGATGAGATGGGTGATGATTATGCGAAGTTAGCCGGTCTGACCGCAGAGGAAGACTTAAAGGAAACGATCGGGGAAAGCATGAAGAAGCGTCTGCCATGGCTGATCGTACTCTTATTCCTCGGCATGGCGGTATCTACCGTGGTCGGTGCCTTTGAAGGTGTCGTTGCCGTATTGCCGATCGTAATCTGTTTCCAGTCCCTGATCCTTGATATGGCGGGAAATGTCGGAACACAGTCCTTAGCGGTAACCATCCGTGTCCTGATGGATGAGAACTTAAGTAGCAAGGATAAATTTGCACTCGTGACAAAGGAAATGAAGGTCGGTTTCAGCAACGGATTACTGCTTGGTATTTTATCCCTGCTGTTCCTTGGCTTATACATTGCGTTCTTTAAGGGTTATGACATTACACATGCTTTCCTGATCTCAGGATGTGTCGGTATCTCCCTTCTGGTTGCCATGATCATATCCAGTCTGGTGGGCACGCTGGTTCCATTATTTTTCCACCGGATCAAGGTAGACCCGGCAGTTGCTTCCGGTCCACTGATCACAACCGTCAACGATCTGGTTGCAGTCGTTACCTATTATGGTTTATCCTGGATCCTTCTGATCCAGTGCATGCATCTGGCTTAACATAAGATAGAGGTGAATTTAACATTGGAAATCGTAAGTAATATACTGCCGATCTTCGTAATGATCGCGATCGGCATGATCTGTAAAAAAGCGAACTTATTATCAAGAAACGGAACAAAGGAGATCAAACATCTGATCACAACGATCATTCTGCCGGTAGCTGTTTTTCATGCAATGGCAACCGCGGATTATAATGCACACACAAGCGTACTTGTAATCGGTATTTTCGTTGTATTACTGATAAGCTTCGGAATCGGATTCCTGCTTCGTCCACTCCTCCCGGAACAGTACCGCAGATACCTGCCTTTTATTACCGCCGTCTATGAAGGTGGTATGATGGCGTATCCGCTCTACACGAACCTGTTTGGTGCAGACAAGCTGTCGAACATTGCGATTTTCGATATTGCCAATATGATTTTTGGATTCAGTGTCTTTATGACGATGCTGCAGTCTACGGATTCCGGAAAAGAAATCAAGCCTTCCCAGATCGTAAGGGATGCCTTAAAGAGCCCGGTATTTCTCGCCATGGCACTTGGCATCATCTGTGGAATTTCCGGTATCATTCCGTTTATTCTTCGTTCCGATGTGGGGATTGTTTATACGTCCCTCAAAGATATGATCACCTCTATGCTGAATGCACTGATTCTGATCATCGTAGGATATGACTTTGAATTTGACCCTAAGAGAGTTGTAATCAGCTTACGCGCAATCCTCTTACGTGTCCTCACGCAGGGCTTATTGTTCCTGCCGCTGATCTTCTTAATCCGGTATCTGTATCCGGGAAATACACTGATGATGGCAGCCCTGCTCATCTATATGTCTGCACCGCCAAGCTTCAGCACGCAGTCTTATATCGAATCCGAGGAACCGGGAAAATTCATTGCAACGACCAACTCACTCTATACGGTTGTGTCACTGGCGGTGTATGTCGTTGCAGCGGTGATGTTCTAAAGGTAATTTGATATATTCATTATTTAATATATACATGAAATTGCACAATAAGATTATATCTGCTCTGAATTACGAATCTAAGATTCTTCATAAGTTGCAAATACAATCTTATTGTGCAATTTCCTTTTCATATTCTATTTTGGTACTTTTTGATTTTATAGATTTTATAAGGTACTTCTGGTTCATAAAAAACTATACAAATTAGATGTCAAAACACACATTAAAACATGTTTTGCGACTTATGAAGAATCTTAGATTTTCTTAATGTTCTGGCGAACAATCAGCAATGCTGCAACAGGGATGTTGCAGCAAGCAAAAGCCGTGGCATGGACGCTGCGTCTTTTGCGGTTGCAGGCATAGATAAAATGCTGGCAGAACATTTAGAAAATATTAGATTCGAAATTCGGAGCAAATACATATTTTAATGTGTGTTTTGACTCATATAATTATATATTTTTTTGTCTCTACCGGAACACCTCACGGATACTGTCATAATGCAGGAAAATCCCCTGTTTTGCAAATGCCTCGATCTCTTCCGGTGTCGCGAGCATATACCCGTCTGTCTCTGCCTCCTGAAGCTTTAAGTCTGCTTCGTCGAAGTCGAGTTCGAAACGGTATACATCTACAAAGTAGTTATCGCCTTCTCCCGGATTCTCACGCTTATAGGTTAGTACCGGTTCCCCTTCACAGCCGGATACATTCAGTCCGGTTTCTTCGAATACTTCGCGGTTCACTGCCTCGCGGGATTCTTCTCCTGCCATTGCAGCACCACCGGATACTTCCCACCAGCCCGGTGCCCATGCCTTGGTCATCACACGCTTCGTAATCAGGTATCTGCCATCGCTTCTTGCGATCACACCTAACACGGTCAGATGGTATTCGCCATCCTTCAGACACCAGTCATTGCGCTTCATCGTACGTCCGGTACGTTTTTTATCCTTATCATAAATATCCCAAAGTTCCATCTAATAACCATACCTTTCTCTTTTCCTGCAAATGGTAATCTACAGGCTCAATATTTGTAAAACGACTTCTGAATATGCTGTTTCACACGTTATTCATCTGTCTATCGGTTCTTATTATATATGGATTCCTTTTCCCATGCAAGCGCAAACAACCCGGCAACTGCTTCATTCAAAGGCAGCCACTTACTTTTCCCGGCAGTTTTCTCCTGATCTATTTTTCTTCCGAAGTCTTTTTTCTGCGGAAAATACAGCGGAAGATCAGACGCACGAATGGTCCGCAGTAAAAGAGCTGATAAAGCAATGCCATCGGGAAATTCATTCCCCAGGTCTGAATAAAGGTTCCAAAGGTCTTCGTATCCTTAAAAAGGAGGGTTGCGATCAGACTCATGACCGGACACATGATACAACAGATACAGATGGAGATCGCATAGGTAATAAACTGTGGTCTGTCATCCGGGCGCATCACGGTAAAAGCAAGCTTTCCGGCAATTCTTCCGACTACAAAAAGCTCTAATACAAAAGCGATCGGTGCCATGATCGGCAGTTCGTGAAGTGCGGCAAGGAAAGTCTCTCCCGAAACACCGCCCATGTTCAGTGCGACATTGTAGACGATCATTCCGTATACCATTATGGTTGCCATAATGGCAGTGAATACAACATTTTCTAACTTCGTTTTTGGCATAAAAAAATCCTCCTGATATAATTCTCGTATGTGTTGTTCGTTATCATCCAGAAGGAGTGTGCGTTTCCAATTTTAACCAATATTTATTTTTGCCGGGTTATTCTATCATATTCCGTATCAAAATGTAAGCCCTTTTCTTATAATTTTTATATAGGATCAGAAGGTCAAAATTTGATGTCCTGATCTATATAGAAAAATATAAGTTTTACTTTGTTGGATTTCCAACAGACAATATGGTATGATTTTCCTATAATTAGTGTATGCTAAGAAACAGATCGTACAAAAAGGAGGACAGTCTTCTATGAATGGCACTTTTCGAATTGAACAATTACGTCCGATAAAGGATGGGATGACTATCTCAAGAGATGCACGCTTAGGTTCATCCAACCGCGTAACCTTTTTTTCTCTTGGAAAAGATACCTCGATCAGTCAGGAACGTTATGACACAACGAGTATCTATCTTGGTGCAAAGGGAACTGCAACTTTTCTGATCGGTGAAGATGCAAAAAAGCAGTCTCTTACCGAAGGCGATCTGCTCGTTGTTTCCGGCGGTACACTCTGCGGCGTAGAAGCCAATGACGGAACCGTCTATACCGAAATTATTACAAAAAAGGAGAATCATATGAACAGTATTATCAAATCAGGCGAAGTAATGAAGTTAAAGGATCTTATCTCTTATGAGGAAGGCAGCATCAGCAATCTTGACGTTGTAAGCAATGATACCATGAAGTTCGTTTTAATGGCTTTTGATGAAGGAACCGGTCTGACACCACACCGTGCACCGGGCAATGCGATCATCTTTGCATTAGAAGGAAGTGCAACGATCGGATATGAAGGAACAGATTACACACTTTCCGAAGGCGAGAACTTCCGTTTTGACAAGAACGGGCTTCACAGCGTAACTGCAAATGGCCGTTTTAAAATGGGCTTATTATTAGTTCTGGAATAAACGAAACCGCTAAAATAAATGTTGGGATGACGAATTATATTTGATGTTCGTTACCCCAACATTTGACTTAGCGCCTTTAAAATCTTATTTATCTTTATGCGTTACCTTCAGATGACGGATCAGTCCGTTTAAGTTCTCTGCTTCACTGCTCATCTGCTGGCTTGCAGCCGCGCATTCCTGTGAAGATGCAGAATTCGACTGAACAACCTGATTGATCTGCTCTACACCATTATTGATCTGATAGATCGCATCTGTCTGTGTATGAAGTGTCTCTGCAATGTTGTTCACTTCTTCTGTAATCACCTTCGAGCTGTCTGCTACTTCTTCAAGCTGGGCTGCTGTTCTTCCGGCAATCACCATACCCTTTTCCACTGCCTGAACAGAAGAATCGATCAGTGCTGCGGATTCCTTCGCTGCATTTGCACTCTGCTCAGCAAGTACGGTTACCTGATCTGCTACGACTGCAAAGCCCTTTCCTGCCTCACCTGCTCTTGCTGCCTCGATCGATGCATTTAATGCAAGCAGGTTGGTCTGGGATGCGATCTCATTGATCGTTGCGATGATCTTACCGATCTCCTGAGATGCCTCGTTGATCTCATTCATGGAATTCACCATCTCATGCATCTGTCCGTTGCTCTCTAAGATCTCACTTCCGAGTCCGCCGACCTTACTGCTGATTTCTTTTGCATGCTCTGCATTTTTCGCTACCTGCTCTGCCACATCTGCCAGTGTTGCTGTTAATTCTTCTACGACTGCTGCCTGATCGGTAGCACCCTGTGCAAGATCATTCGAGCTTGCTGCCACCTGCTCTGCACCGCTGGATACTTCATTCGCTGCTCTCTGGATACCCTTAACAGTATGTGCCATACTGTCTTCAAAGGTCATAAAGGAATCTAAGATTCCAACAAAGTCACCCTTCCACTGAACTTCCGGCTGTGCATCAAAATTACCTTCGGAAAATTCACGCATGGAATGATCAATATCATCTACATAAGATCCTAAGATACGGATGGATTTACGCAGGTCATGTGCCAGCTTACCGATCTCATCGGATGAATGATAATCTAATGTACTGTGCAGGTTACCATTGGTCAGTTCTCCGGCTACTATCTCAATCTCATGAAGTGGGGATAAGATAGAATCGATCACTGCATTACCTGTCTTCTGGGCAATGATCCATGCCAGTGCAATAAATGCCACGATCACAACCGCACCGATAATCGTTAAAACCAGTGTGATCACCATGGTCTGGTTCTCAAAAACATTTCCCCCTGCTGTCTTTTTCACATAGTTAAATATACTTACGAACAAAATAATGATTACAGCAAGTGAAAGTACACCGGAAGCCAGCATCATCTTAATGACTCTCTGGTATCCAAACTTCAGTCTCTTCTTCAGCGACATGTCTGCTATCTTGTTACTTATCTTCTCTTCTGCCATCTCTTCTCGTCCTTTCTCTTTCGATTTTCACCTTTTGATAGCATCCGTTTTTTCCATTGCAAGAATTTTTTTCTCCTTTTTTCACCTTTTTTCTCAATTTTCTGCCACATTATCCGCAGAGGATACCTCCGGCACCTCCGGGAGATCTCCTTGTGCTTCGGTATTATCCGCTACGCCCTCCGGATCATAGGTTCCGCCTTCCTCCTCATCCCAAAGGGAATCGTACTCTTTGATCCGCTTTTTCATGGCAGCCATCATGGTCTGCGCCTGCTTGGCACTCGCATACAGATCCTTATCATACTCCATGACCTTTTTTTCATCACTGTATGGCACTTTATCTCCGGCACACATTCTGGCTACGGTTGTCATGATCTTTCCCATGGTTGCAGCTATTCCGGTCTCCGGATCTGCCATCGCCTTGGCACTCTCTGCATTTGCAGCATTGCACCACTGCGTGACAAGTCCGTCTAAGACCTTCTGGTTATCGTCAAAGTCCTTTTTCGTTGCATCAATAGAAAGCTGCAGGGAAGCTGCTTCATCCGACCAGGACTTATCTCCGGTCGCTTTAAACTTCTCCTTGGCTTCATCCCGCCTCTTCACCAGACTCTTGGTCTGATCGATCAGACGCTGCCTGTAGCCCCGGTAGATCGGCATTGCTTCTTTTAACTTCATAGGCTACCCCCGGAAATCTATGTGCTGTCCTACCTGACGCTCTCCCTCTGTCTGCATGGTATCACTCTTATA
>JALERL010000027.1 GCA_022764465.1 Lachnospiraceae bacterium
CTGTTCTTCTATCTTCTGTTCTTCTATCTCCTGATTTTCCTGTTCATTATCCTTTTGTACTTCTTCCCTATCTGCCGCAGCACGGGTTTTTTCGAGATCATTTTTCACAATCTCTGCCTGTTCATATTCTGCTAAGGTATCTTTTGTAATAGAAGAAACCCCTGCCACCAGTCCGGCATCAGCGATGACAGCTGTGCCCTCCTCTGATGCCGGAACTGCTTCTGTCGCTTTCTTCTCTATTGTTGTCATTGTGCCAAGCGCTGCAACACCTGCCATGCCAATAAGAACTGCCTTTACTTTGTTTAACTTCATACGAATAACTTTCCTTTCTGTTAAATTGTTACGATTTTGTTACATAATAGTATGAAGTTGTGGGAATACTATGGGGATTCTATGAAATTTGTACCTGACAGGGATTCTTAAATCCGGGTGTCCAAAGCTGCTTTTATTGTTTGTGATATGTAAATTGCACACGGAATTATGAATTTGCGACTTATGGAGAATCTTAGATTTTCTTGATGTTCTGTAAATAGTCTGGCAATGCAGCAACAGGACGTTGCTGCAAGCAAAAGCCGTGACATGGATGTTGCGTCTTTTGCGGTTGCCGGAAAAAAGAGCATTTTGGCAGAACATTTAGAAAATATTAGATTCGGAATTCGGAGCAAATTCATAATTCTGTGTGCAATTTAACTATATTATAATATGGACAGCGTTTAATACCCGGATTCTGGAATTACTGACACAACAAAAACAGCCACATCACTGTGACTGTTCAAAAGGGGGAGTTATGAAAAAGATTATCAAATGAAACTGTCATCGGGGAAATGACTTTGTTTTCTTTTGATGATATTAGTATATCCGGGAATTGTGAAAATCCGTTGTCAAAAATGTGAAGTTTAAGGAAATAAATTATGAGCAAATTGTTAAGTAAACGTATAAGTAGCCGAAAAACTCCCGTTTTCGCCTGTTTGAAATTTCAAGAAAATTTGATTTTTTAATAGAATGAAAAAATTTATTTTTTTTGCGAAATAAGGGTTGATTTTTGTAAAATAATGTTGTATATTACAAAAGTACTAGCTAATAAGCTAATATAATTTTTCATAACTCATGCACTTCAGGTCGCAAGATCTGGAGTGCACTCCCCGAATTTTCAGGATGTTCATTTTTGAACATCCTTTTTTTATACACCAAACCAGGGGGGGCAAAAGATGTTTTATAAAAATCAAAAGGGCAAAATGCGCAAAATATGTAAAGCAAACTTTTATTTGCGATTTTAGCTGCGAGTGAAATCCACTGCTTACGAAAACCACAAGTGAAGCCATTGCTGAACTTGTATGGTTGTAGTTGGCAGTTAGTTCACGATGAGCGTTGCAAATGTTTGCGGAACATATTTGTGCATTTTGTCAGTTATAAAATTTGAAAGCACCTTTTGGCACCCTACCTTGTAATAGAAAAAGCGTGCCTAAAAGCACGCTTTTGTTCTTAGCGCCGTATCTTCTCTTTTGGCAGATACCGGTACAGCAGATCGTACATCTGTTTCACATCGATTGGTTTTACAATATAATCGTTCATTCCACTGCCAAGCAGCCGTTCTCTCACTCCCGATACCGCATCTGCAGTAAGCGCGATCACAGGTACCTGACGGTTGATACAATCTGCATCGCTTCGGATTGCCACTGTTGCCTCTTCTCCCGTCATCACCGGCATCTGACTATCCATCAGGATCAGATCATAGGCAGTATCTCCGGCCCGCTCGACTGCCTCTTTTCCATTTTTCGCTTCGTCGATCTGAAGCTGTAATGGATCTAGGATTTCTTTTACAACTTCCCGGTTGATCTCATTGTCATCGACCAAAAGGATTCTGACTCCTTCTGCCCAAAACAGATGCTCCGGCTGCGTGACCACATCAAACGACTCTTTCTGTTCTTCTTTTCCCTTGGATTCTTCGATCTTCTTCTGCGGAATCGTAAATGAAAACCTGCTGCCTTTTCCGTATACACTTTCCACGCCGACCGTTCCGTGCATCAGATCTACAAAACCCTTACTGATTGCCAATCCAATACCGGTTCCTTCCTTGCCATAATTTTTTTCCATATCAAGCTGACCATACATGGTAAATAGCTTATCCATATCCTCCGGTCGTATTCCCTGTCCGGTATCTGCAACAGAATAAGTCAGATCCACCATTCCATCCCCGCGGTCTTTGCAGGAAAGGGTGATGTCAATCTGTCCCTGATCCGTATACTTGATGGCATTGGATGCATAATTGAACATGACCTGCTTGATCCTTCCTGCATCTCCCAGTAACGCATAAGGCATATGTTCCGGGATATGATAGATGATCGGGATCTTCTTATCGACATTTCTTGCATCGATCACTGCCTGCATGTCCACAATCAGAGACTCCGTCGTATATGTTTCTTCGATAATACTTAGTTTTCCTGCTTCAATCTTCGAAATATCCAAGATATCATTGATAATCTCTAAAAGACCTGCAGACGAAGACCGGATCACATCCAGACATTTTCGTACATCCTCCGGCATGTCCTTGCGCAGTGCCACCTCTGCCATGCCAAGGATCGCATTCATCGGTGTGCGGATCTCATGCGACATACTCGATAAAAACCGGCTTTTCATCCGGTTCTGTTCCTCGGCACTATAGCGTTCTTCCATCATCCTTTTTGCCCGGTTCACCAGAAAATATAAGATCATGCCGATCACAATGTATTCCGCGGTAAAACCAAGCATATAGGCAATATACATCTGCATACGCGGTCTCCCCTGATATACGACTTCATACTTACCCGCCGAATTGATATATACCGCAATCCCCATTACCACATAGGAAAATGCACCAATCCTTGCAGTCAGTCCCGGATCAAAGTACAGACAACTGAAAACCGGCACCAGCACATACGTGATATAGATGCCGATATGGTTATTCGTGCCTAAAATCCCAATAAAAACAGACAATGCGATCAGCATATAATACTTCATCACATTGTCCGGTAAAAAACGGATCAGAATACTCGGACTGATCGTAATGCCAAGTCCGGCGATCAGCATGATCATGGTGTACCGGTATCCAAATTCAAACACACCAAAATAGGAGCATATTACCAGAAATATGATCAACGCCGTACACACAATAAACATACGTGCAATGATACGGTTCACCTGCTTTGTATTCTTTTCAAACATATCCTTCTCCCTCATTGCATTTTCAATGCCTTTAAGAATAGTATAGAAATTAACATTTGCAGCGTCAAGTATCGCGTTCACCCGTTTGGGTGCTTTTTTCGAAATTCCTTATTATGCAACACGAAATGCAACACGACACTAAAAAAACACCGTAAATACGGTGTTTTTTGGCTGGAC
>JALERL010000060.1 GCA_022764465.1 Lachnospiraceae bacterium
CCTTCTGCAATCTCCATCAGGTATTTTCCATACTCGGTCTTAAGAAGCGGCTGTGCCAGCTTTACTAACTGCTCTTTATCAATGAAGCCTCTCTTGTATGCGATCTCCTCGATACAGGAAATATATAAGCCCTGACGCTTCTGGAATGCGGATACGAAATCGGCTGCTGCAAGAAGCATATCGTGGTTTCCGGTATCTAACCATGCAAATCCTCTGCCGAGTGTCTCAACGGAAAGTGTTCCTGCCTCTAAGTACGCATTGTTAACACTTGTGATCTCGATCTCACCGCGGGCGGAAGGTTTTACATTTTTTGCGATCTCTACGACCTTATTATCATAGAAGTACAGTCCCGGTACTGCATAGTTGGACTTCGGCTCTGCCGGCTTTTCTTCGATGGAAAGTGCCTTACCGTTCTCATCGAATTCCACAACACCATACTCTCTTGGATCTCTCACATAATATCCGAAGATGGTAGCTCCGCCCTCCTTCTCGGTACGCTCTGCTGCAGATCTTAAGACCTTTGAAAAGCTCTGTCCGTAGAAGATGTTATCTCCTAATACAAGCGCCACTGCATCATCCCCGATAAACTTCTCACCGATGATAAATGCATCTGCAAGTCCTCTTGGCTGCTCCTGGACCGCATACTCAAAATGCATGCCAAGCTGTGTACCATCACCGAGTAATTCCTCAAAAACAGGAAGATCTCTTGGTGTGGAGATGATCAGCACCTCACGGATCCCTGCTAACATCAGGGTAGATAACGGATAATAGATCATCGGCTTGTCATACACCGGCATAATCTGCTTTGAGATTGCCTTTGTTAATGGGTACAGACGTGTTCCGGAACCTCCGGCTAAAATAATTCCTTTCATTCGAATTCTCCTCCTTATTATATATGCAAAATGTGTTACTGCCTCTCTATACTTACTTTGCTTCGCACTATTCTAGCATTATAGCATACCTGTTTTTAGATTTCATCCCTTATTTTGCCGCTTTTACCAGTCCAATCAGCTTTTTAAACTGTCTGTGGAAACAAATCACGCAAATCACGGCTGCGATCACAAAATACAATACCGCTGCAAGCAGACCGGACAGCCTAAGCAGCAGATAGAACGCTGCCAGGGCAAGTGTGATGCAGATATAACGCGGCAGACAGCCGCTAAGTGGTATTGCCAGCTTTTTGATAAATACATAATCCGTCACAAGATACCAGATGATAAAAGATAACAGGCTTGCCAGTGCAATATACAGATAATCCTTGAACAAAAAGTATGCGATCAGGTTGAGTACAAACGATATGGTGATCGCAAAAATATTATTGACCGTATACTCCCGGATCATTTTCAGAACCTTAAAATAATTTCCACAGACTAACATGATCAGGGAACGGAAAATAATTGTTCCAAATAGAACTGCTGTGATCGGAATACTGTCCGTATATTCCTGCATCCAGCTGTCTACAATAAACTTCGCCACATAGAAACCGATCAGTGACATCACCGTGACCACACAGAGCACATCACTCATCAGACTGTAATATTCCGCATACTTCTCTTCGCTTACGCGCGCCAGATACGGATAGACCAGATTCGATACCGTACTGATCAGGGCATAGATAACCGTAAGCAGTGATACTGCAAAGGAATACATCGCAAAATCCTCTACAGAAAACAGATTCTGTACAAAGATACTATCGATTCCTAAGATAATAATTGCCACAAACTCACTGAGCATCAGAAAGAATCCGTTTTTGATCAGTCCCGTCGCTTCCTGCCATACCTGCTCCCTGCATGAACCTGCAATAATTCTCCAGTTCTGTCCCATGACTGCCAGCATACAGATCAGATTCATAATGGTCGTTAAGATCAATACCCCGATAAAATTATGCCAGTGACCGATCACAACTGTCATGACAATACAAAACATCAGTACATTCTGTAAATAGGTAACATAACTGTCGGAAACAAACCGCTTCGTAAACTGGTTGATGGACGAATAGAACCACTTGATATTGATCAGCGGGATATTCACAATGACAAACGCATATGCAATCATCGTACTCGTATCCATCTGTCCGCGTAACAGTACCAGCAGTACCGTAAGAACTGCTGCCACAACAAGCTGTAGGGCGAACATGATCCTGCCAAAGCCGCGGAACTTCTCCACCGGAAGTTCATCCTTGTTATAGCTTCCGTATTTTAAGTAGATCCCATTGACAAAGCCCAGATGCATCAGCCCGGCATACGATACATACAGGTAATACACTCTGTAATATGCATAATTTACAACACCAAGCTGCTTTGGAAGGACGAAGCCCATCAGCAGTTGGACCATGATGATAAAAAAGTTACTGCTCACCACCATGAATACATTTTTTACATTCTCAGATGCAATTTTTTTCATATTTTCACACTATCTTCATTCTGATTTAAAAATACCCTCTGTCATAATCAGTTGATTATGCCCGGGGGTATTTTTCATGTCTATTTATTGCTGTACATATCCTGGTAGTACTTCTGGTAATCACCGCTTGTTACATTGTTCATCCAGTCTTCGTGCGCTAAATACCAGGCGATCGTCTTCTTAATACCATCCTTGAACATGGTCTCCGGCTCCCAGCCAATCTCAGCCTTGATCTTATCCGGTGCAATCGCATAACGTCTGTCATGGCCCTTACGATCCTCTACATAAGTAATCAGGTCTGTGCTGATATTTGCCTTTCTCGGATCGGAATCCGGAAGGATCTCCTGTAATGTTTCAATGATGATGTTGATGATCTCAATGTTACGTTTCTCATTGTGACCGCCGATGTTATAGGTCTGACCTAATCTTCCCTGCTCCTGTACCATATCGATACCCTTTGCATGGTCATCTACATATAACCAGTCACGGATGTTCATTCCGTCTCCGTATACCGGAAGCTTCCTGCCATGAAGTGCATTATTGATGATCAGTGGGATCAGCTTCTCCGGGAACTGGTATGGTCCGTAGTTGTTCGATGTATTTGTGATGTTTGCCGGGAAGTGATAGGTGTCAATATAGGACTTCACTAACATATCGGAAGATGCCTTACTTGCTGAATATGGGCTGTGTGGCTGATATGGGGTTGTCTCATAGAAAAAGCTCTTTCCGTCATCCGGTAAGGAACCATATACTTCATCGGTAGATACATGAAGGAACTTCTTTCCTTCCTTGAAGCTGCCATCCGGAAGCTCCCATGCTGCCTTTGCACAGTTCAGCATAACAGCAGTTCCCATTACGTTTGTGTGTACAAACACTTCCGGGTTCTTGATACTTCTGTCTACATGGCTTTCTGCAGCGAAATGAACCACGCGGTCAATATCATTCTCAGCAAAAATCTTACTGATTGCTTCCTTATCTGTGATGTCTGCTTTTATAAATGTATAATTGTCTCTGTCCTCGATGTCTTTTAAGTTTTCCAGGTTTCCTGCATATGTCAGAGCATCTACATTAATAATGCGGATCTCATTGTCATACTTGCGAAACATGTAATGAATGTAGTTGGATCCGATAAATCCAGCTCCTCCTGTAACTAAATAGGTTCTCATCAGAGTTCCTCCTTCTCTTTATTATCATGAAACTATAGTATTATAGCATTTTACCATATACTTTGTAAACCTTATATTTTTCCGATCAAAAATAGTATACGAAGCGCAATTTCGCCCGGAATCCTTGCACGCATCCGGTGTGGGAAAAACAGTTTTCTGCCCCATCCATGTGCCTTCGTAAAGGTATGGATCAGCTTTGCATCCTGCGGTGTGAGCTGTGCGCCAAAGACCTGTTCAAAATAGCAGAGATCCTTTTTTGCCTCCACGGCAACGTCCGACATCAGCTCGTCCTGAATAAAGTGTGTAAGCAGCTTCTTGTTTCCTGCGTCCTCTGCGGTCACTGACTCTTCAAAGCGGATATGCTCTGCGAGACTTCTCTCATCATATACGACCTGCTCAAAGCAGACTGCACACCGGATCAGCCATCTGTCGTGCATCTCGGTACCCGGATCTACCTCGCAGATATATTTCCGGCGGATTTTTTCATCAAACATCAGCGTAAAGCCCGATGCCGGTGTATGATAGATGACCTTTGCTAATGTAATCGGCACCTGCTGCTTGGGAAATGCACGGATATACTTATGATCCTGCGTATAATAATCATACGATCCCAGATACAGCTTTCCTTCTCCATCTAACTTCTCTAATACCTCGACGGCACAGGCGATCTTCTCCGGCTTCCAGTAATCATCCTGATCACAGAAGCCGTAGTAATCTGCCGGTTCACAGGTCTGTAAGATTCGGTAAAAGCTGCCCGGACATCTTAAGTTTGCCCCATCATCTTCGAGCAGGACAAAACGATCCGGATACCTGTCCTGATATTCTTTTACGATCGCAACCGTATCATCGGTCGATCCATCGTCCCGGATCACAACGACAAAGTTCTCATACGTCTGCTTTAGCAGACTGTCAAACTGTATCCGCATATGAGCAGCCCCATTGTAGGTTGCCATTGCGATACATACTCTTGGCTGTTTCATAGGAATCTCCATTCTATTTCTGATACTGTACCTGATATAAGTAAACATCCCGCTCGTGATACAGTTCCTTAAAGGATACATTCTTCTGATCCTTTAACGGATACGGAGCATACAGATAGCTTACATCTAATTTTTCCAGATCATCATAAGATAAAAACAGATTGATAAAATCAGTCTGTGCCAGTTCCATCGTCGTTTCTTTATTCGTCAGTTCAATGTTGATGTGGGCATATCGGTTATAGACCTCATCGTCTGCTCCGGCCGGGTCAAGCTTCTTCCACATCTCCATATTCGGCACATAGTTGACACTGTTGATCGTCGGTGCGCCACAGGCAACCATATAGTTTCCTACCACGCCGCTGCTTAATGCCATCCATTTGCCCTCGGAATCTTCGGCAGCGATACGGCTGATCTCTTTTGCAACCGGCCTGCTTGTGACCGTTTCTGTCCCATACATCAGCGGATTGACACTGTAGCCTGTCACGATCACTGCCACGCTCATCACGATCATTGCCGCATTCCGCCACTTCTCTTTTGCACGGCTAAACAGCAATGCGAACACGATCGTACAGATTCCACCGATCACTGCAAAATATAAGAAGCGCAGATAACCGGCATAGGTGATCCTTGTAACATACAGGGTGACTGCCATCACGGCGGCACATGCGATAAGCGATACCGGGAAACGCACCCTGACATCCTCTTTCATACGTCCCAATGCGGTAAGTAACAATAATACCATTGCATATCCTAAAATATCCGATGCACGCTTTGGTGTGGTATAAGTCAAAAGCAATACCTTTGCCACAACCGGCGGCAGGGATACCATGCAGTAGACTCCAAGGAAGGTTGTCGGGATCAGCAGTAAGATCGTAAGCAGATCCTTTTTCTTACTGCGGATCAGTGCATAGATCGCAAACAGATACGGAATCGGGAACAAGGTCACAAAACAGCCCACCTCACTCGGATTCGAGTAGGTGCGGTACGGCATCAGGAAGTTTCCAAGATAGCCGAACAGTCTTGTAATACTAAAGCCGCCATAGCTTACACGCTGTCCCGGATATACGGTGTTCGTAACCGCATGTAAATACTCCGCATCATTCATAAAGTATACGAGCACGATACTTACCAGAAATGCGATCGTACCAAGCACGATCATCCAGTCCTTCCATTTATACTGCCAGATTCTCTGCCAGTTTTCTGCAAACATCCAGATTAAGATCATAAGGAACAGATAACCTGCCGGTACCTGCCATGCCGGATAGAGGTTCACGACAAAGGCAGATGCAAAGACCGCGATTCCGATTCCAAAGAATACCCGCTTGATCCGTTTTTCTTCGGTCAGGAAATAGTATGCAAACACCAGCGTTGCCGGTCCCATTAACATCCAGTTCACAGTGGACCACCACATATTATAGGAAGAACACCAGATCAGTGCTGCACCAAGCAGGGATAACAGCTTCTTTCTCTTTGTTAAGATCAGGCAGAACTCAAAGCTGAACAAAAAGCCAAAGATCATATTAAAGTTCCATAAAAACGCCAGACCATAATCCGTTCCAAACAGATAAAAGCCCCAGTCCGACGGCTGTGCCAGCGCACTGTAGCTCCGATACAGACCGGAAGATGCAATATTCGTAGACTTTACGGCACGTACCAGCGAATTGTATTCGCCATAATCACTGTACTCCGCACTCATCAGTCTTGGCAGGGAAACCATCCATTCATCACTCCGGATCGACCGCGAACTGCCGAATACCGGATAACTGTACTCCGATCCTTCGCCCGGCTGTACATAAGGGTCGAACTCTGCCATAGAAGAAAAGTTGTATTTATTTCCAACCATGAAGATAAACAGCGCGATTGCAACCCAGACACGATTCCTAAAGATCCACTGATACATCTTCGGAACATTGAGGATACCATGCAGCCCGAGAAAAACAAACAGCAGGAGCAGAAGACTTACCCGGTGGGCAAACATGCCCCACTGTACCTTTGCTGTTCCTTCGTAGACGATCTCAAACAGCAGATCATTGCCCTTTGTCTCTCCATTGATGGAAAGATTTCCATCCTTATAGGAATCACCTGCGGTACTCCAGATCGTGACCGGATGACCAAAACGTCCGGTTGAAGATGTGATATTCACCTGATATCGTGTCTTCTCCTTCACCGGGATCGTCTGATCAAAGATCACGCTGAAATAAGAATTATCCCGCATCTGGCTTGCATAGCAGGTTCTCCTTGCCACGATCTCCCCGGTCGCCACATTTTCGAGTTCCACATAGATGTTACTGTAGCTCTGTTTGCCATACGTCGCAACATAGAGCATCACACCGGCAAAGTCACGGTCTGCCATAAAGCTTTGCGAAACGGTCACACCCTTTCGGATCTCACCCACGACCTCACTGTTTTTCATTGCAAATTCACTGCTTTTTGTGACCTCTGTGGTCTGTGCCCTGTACCAGCAGACACGGACCTCAAAGATCAGTGCAAGCAGCAGGACAAGCAATATCAGACCACGTAATATTTTTGTATGTTTCTTCATATTCGCTCCGTTCCTAATCATTTACCCTTTTAATCACACCGGCGCCATTCTGATACACGGTATCGAATCCTTCCCAGTAATCCTGATTATCGATGTAATAGGAATTATGGTAAAGCAGCACCACATAATCCATCTTCTTTTCCGAGATCAGCTTCTTCGTCTCATCAATGTCATTCACCCATCCATAATACGGCTGGCATTTCTGTCCGGTGAATGCCATATACCAGTAACAGAACGTGTAATGGCTGCCATCAACGATCATCGGGATCGGCTTCTTCTCACCACCCAGATGCTCAGTTACATAAGCTGCCAGTGCCGGATAATGTTCATTCATCTCAAACTGTGACCAGTCCGTATGGATATAATTCAGATTCGTTGCATATAAGCCGAAGATCTTACTGCTCTTGTTCTCAAGCTGTAACACCGCCGGGGATGCCACAATCTTATCCTCCATACCTGTCGCTGCCAGCAGAAAGATTCCCACATACAGACTGATACAGGCGATCAGGAAGTCCTTTGCTTCCTCCAGCAACAGGAAGATTCCCCTTGCTGCGACCACAAAAACAAGCAGCCAAAGTGGATAATACATCTTATAGTAATAATAGCTTGAAATCTTTCCCTTCCAGGTCAGTACAAACATCGCTGCTTCCACTGCTGCAAACAGACAAAGGAAGATCAGCTCTGCATTGATTTTTTTTCTGCGGAGGCTGTGTATCAGAAAATAGAGCACAAACGGAACAAACCAGATAAAGTCAACATAAAGCTCCCGGTAAATCGCTCCCTGCTCATTCAGTGCCGTTCCCACGCCAAGCTTCTGGCTCATGAAGAACTGGATATAGCAGAAATAAATACCTGCCAGACATGGGATCAGGAAGATCTTCAATGCCCAGAGCACATTGCTCCAGGAAAAAATCCGTCTGCCCTGATTTTTCACATAGTAGATCAGGCAAAGCAGCACTGCGATATATGCAAATGGTGCAAACATCATGTAGCAGGTGATCACCGCATACGAGCCAAGCATCAATTCTAGCGTTGCCTGCCTTTTGCTGATCGTATCGGAAAACAGCCTTGCAGATACTGCTAACAGATAGCCGATGGTCAGCACACCCACGCCCCAGTAATTGAAGGTGTAGATGAAAGAATGCAGCGGATACCCTGCAAAATACAGTCCCACCAGTACCATTCCGATCACCATATGTGCCTTTTTCTTAAAATACGGACGAATGATCACATATAAGATCGCCATTTCAAGCATGATCATACTGCAATCTGCAATCATAAAGCCCTTGTATATCATCGTACCGGAAAATGCCGGCAAAAAGATCTCCATCACGAGCGCATTGTACAGTGGTGCAAAATACATACTCGACACCTTCTGTGTCAGAACGACCTCGTTTGCATTCAGCATATGTACTGCCGCATCACTGGTCCAGTAATTCAGGTTCATCTCTTTTCCATAGAACCGGTATGCAATCATACAGGTTCCGATGATGATGATCACAATCACTGCCAGATCAAACCAGCCGATCTGATAACTCTGCCACTTTTTCTTCTGAAATAAAAAGAACCAGAAAATAGAAGAGGTCAGAAGATACACAATTCCGACACTCAGAATATTTACCGGAATGTGAATCAGGCTAAGCACACCGGAAACCAGTGCACCATAGCTGATCACTCCAAGAAAACATAATACTATTTCTGGAATCAATGACAATTTTTCATTTGAACGTCCGGTACATAATACAGAACCAGTCAGGCTCAAACATGCTGCTACAAAAAAAATAGATATCAGAATATTTGCTTCCATCTTACTCTTCCCCGTTTTCCATGTCCCGCTTTAACAAAGCGAGTTCCTGTGTCAGTCTTTTTACCTTATGTGCCAGATCCGATACGGTCTTTGTCAGGCTGAAAATAATGATCAGCGAAAAACAAAATCCCAGGAAAAACAGCATATTGATCGGCAGCTCAATACCAAGCAGCCCGGTCAGCCATCCAAGCACTCCCGGAAAGGCATCCAGTAAGATCACACACACGCCCACGATGATCCAGATCAGGCCATAGCGCAGATCCAGCTTCTTCTTCCGGACGGTATTACAGATTGCAAGGATACAGATAACTGTGATAATCCCTATTACCAGTTGTATTCTAAGTGACATATTCATCTCCTCTTCCTACTTTCGAATTGCAGCGATCAGAATTGCCAGACTTACCTTGATCATATAATAAACCGCATTGTACATCGAAATCGATGACGTACCCTCTTCTCTGGCATTCATTTCTACTGCGATCTCCTCCACATGCTTTTTTTGTTTTAAGATCGTAACAACACTCTCCGGCTCCGGATAATCCTTCGGATAATCTTCTGCGAACTGGCAGATGATGTCGCGGCTGACCATACGCATTCCGGAGGTCGGATCTGTGATCTTTTTCCCGGTCACCAGTTTGATCAGTCCCGTAAAATACTTAATGCCTGCCCGTCTTGCGCCGGATGACTGAAAGCCCTTTTTAGCAATATAGCGGGAACCGATCAGCATGTCTAAATGTTCCCGTTCTAACTTCTCTGCCATATGCTCTAAGTAAGATGCATTGTGCTGTCCGTCACCATCGAACTGCACTGCAATATCATATCCATGCCGTTTTGCATAGAGATATCCGGTCTGTACACCACCACCGATTCCCATATTACATGGAAGATCTATTACACGAAAGCCGTGCTCACGGCAGATCTCAAGGGTGTTATCCTTGGAACAGTCATTGATGATCACATAATCAAAACCCGGTGCATTCTCTACGACATCTGTCACTGTTTTTACAATATTCCCAGCTTCATTGTAAGCAGGTATAATTACTAACTTTTTCATCTGTCACCTCTATTTTGCAAATATCTTTAAGTATACCCAGATCGCCATATTCCGTAACCGGCGGATCAGCATACTTAACTGTATATCAAATGCACGCATGGATGTTACATCTGTTTTTGCATGCTTTTCTACCAGTCTGCGGTGCTCTGCCACATAGATATCACGCTTTTCTCCGATCAGCATTCCGGTATTCGAATCATTTCTCACGCGGAAGCTGTTTAACAGCTTATGGATGATATAGACATCACCGGTGCAGGACAGGCTGACCCACAGATCAAAGTCCAGAATATATGTGAACTTCGGATCAAATCCTCCTGTTTTTTCCAATGCACTTTTACGGATCAGATTATTCACCGGTGCTCCATAAAAATTCTTTAAGATCAGAGACTTTCTGGCAAGCTTCTTACCATCGACTAATCCGGACTTTGGATAACGCTTAAATGCCCCTGTCTTTTTTCCATTGATGTCTACCAGACGCGTATCACTTTCGACCAGATTTGCAGTCGGATGCTCCTGCATCGCCTTTGCCTCTAACTCGATCGCATTCCGGTCGATCATATCATCTGCACAGATCAGCTTCACGAACTCACCGTTTGCGAGTTCCAGACAACGGTTCCAGTTTCCTGTCATACCAAGGTTCTTCTCATTGCAGTACAGCTTTATCCGCGGATCTTCGATGCTTTTTACCACATCTACCGTATGATCCTTGGAGCAGTCATCTACGACAACGACCTCGATGTTCTGATAAGTCTGATGTAAGACCGACTCGATTGTATCCTTAATGTATCCTTCATTGTTATATGCCGGAATACATACACTTACTAAAGTATCCATGTTTTCTCCTATCGCTGTTAACCAAGCAGATCCTTCAGGTATACATCCAGTGCATCATGCCAGTCTGCCATTTTGTAGTCACAGGTCAGTCTGAGCATATAATTGTCTAAGATTGAATATGCCGGTCTGTCTGCGGAAGCAGGATTCATCTCCTTGTACTGCTTGCTGGTTACATGATGAACCTTTGTTGTCTTTCCTGCTTTTTTAAAGATCTCTTCTGTAAAGTCAGCCCAGTTTGTATCTCCCTCACAGGTTGCATGGAACAGTCCGTAATTCTCTGTCGGCTCCAGATAGTGGATCGTTTTTGCCAATTCTACTGCACTTGTCGGAGACCCTACCTGGTCACATACGACACTGACTTCATCATGGTTCTCGGAAAGTCCTAACATCGTCTTAACAAAGTTCTTGCCATCGCCATACAGCCATGCGGTTCTTAAGATAAAGTGTCTGTCTGCGAATTCTTTGACAAAACGCTCTCCTTCTAACTTTGTCTTTCCATAGGCACTGACTGGATTCGGATCGTCAAATTCGGTATATGGTCTTGTACCATTTCCTTCAAATACATAATCGGTAGATACATGGATCATCTTTGCTCCGGTCCTGGTTGCTGCAATACTTAAGTTACGTGGTCCGATCGCATTGATCTTGTATGCAAGATCCCACTGCTGCTCGCACTTGTCTACATTTGTATGTGCTGCACAGTTGATAATAACCTCCGGCTTTGTCTCTTCGACCAGCTTTAATACCGCATGAATATCGGTAATATCTAAAGATACGACTCCGTCTCCTTCTACGACATCTGTATTGATAAACTCTACCTGATCGTTCTCATATTCCTTACGGATCGCACGTCCAAGCTGTCCATTACATCCTGTTACTAAAATCTTCTTCATCTTTTCTTCCTTTCCCTGTCTTATCACAGCATCCGGTTTGCCAATACAAGCAGATGCATCATCCGGTTGTCCAGCCCGTTCTGTCTATAGATTGTCTTATCACGTACTACCTTCATACGCTTTGAAACAGCAGATGCATCTAAGAGTTCCTGCAACTGTCTGTCTTTTTTCTCATCACTATGATAATACTGTTTAAATTCTTCTAATTGCTTTGCTAACTTACCACGGCTTTTTTTCAGATACCGGATCTTCCCTTTCAGTTGTCCAAAAAAGCTGTCTGATCCACCAACCTCATTATTTCCATGCTGCCGGTACCAGATATATGGATTCTGATCATAGACCACGGTTCCCAGATAAGCTGCTGCCAGATAACACCACCAGTCATGGATCACCGCCTGCTTCGGGATGTGCAGCCGCAGTGCCTCTGCCAGGCTCCGGTTCATCATCATCGTGCAGCCGCTTCCGATACTCTCCACCAGTGCATTTCCAAATCCCGGCTTCAGGCTTCTGGAATCTCCCTCGGAGATAATATTTAAGTCGGCATCTACGAGTATCTTGTTGCCGATATATAATGCCGGTTCCGTAAAACTGCTGATCTTGTCTACCGCACGTTCTACCTTCTGTTCCAGCCAGACATCGTCCTGATCACAAAATGCAATATAATCCGCATCGCTTTTTTTCAGCAGTTCAAAGAAGCTGTCTGTTACACCAGTATTTTTCTCCGGAAACACCTGAATATTGTCATAACGGTTACTGTACTCCTGCAAAACAGACACGGTGTGATCCTTCGAACCATCATCCCTTATCAGGATCTCAATATCCGGATAACTCTGCGCCAGCAGGCTGTCTAACTGTTCCCGGAGATATTTTTCACCATTATAAGTCGACATCAATATCTGTACTTTTTTTCCCATACTATTCCCCAAGTCCATTTTCTACTGCCTGTACCATGGCTGCAAGTGCAACCTCCTCGTCTTCTCCTTCGCAGCAGAACTCTATTTCATCGCCTGACTTAATGCAGGCTCCCAATACGCTGAGCACACTCTTGGCATTCGCTGTGTTTTCCTTATGCTTAAATGTGATCAAAGACTTAAACTGCATTGCTTCCTTGCACAATATGCCTGCCGGCCGGAGATGTAAGCCTGTAGGATTCTTGATTGTTACCTTCTGACTAACCATAATTCCACCCTCTTTACTATTCTGTAATCTGTAACCTGCTGTTACAGCATGATCTTTGTAATCAGATCTGCGAGCTTTTTCGCTTCTTCATCAATGACCTTCTGGTCCTTGCCTTCGATCATAACACGGACTAACGGCTCTGTTCCTGACGAACGGATCAATACTCTTCCTTCTCCGTTGAACTTCTTTTCTACCTCTGCGATTGCTTCTGCGATCTCTGAATATTCCATGAACTTATCTTTCTTATGATTCGGAACCTTTGCATTTACAAGTGCCTGTGGTAAGACTTCCATAATGCCTGCAAGTTCTGACAATTTTTTCTTTGTCTCTACCATAACCTGTAACAGATGCAGCGCACTTAAAAGTCCGTCTCCTGTCGTGTTATCATCTAAGAAAATAATATGTCCGGACTGTTCGCCTCCGATATTATATCCATTCTCCCTCATATTTTCAAGCACGTAGCGGTCCCCAACCTTTGTCTTTTCAATATGAATGCCCTGTTTCTCACCCATTAAGGTAAAGCCGAGGTTCGTCATGACCGTTACAACGATCGTATTCTTTTTCAAGGTTCCCTTCTGTTTCATATAATTGCCGCAGATTGCCATCAGCTGATCCCCATCAACGATCTTACCATTCTCATCAACAGCAAGCATACGGTCTGCATCCCCATCAAATGCAAGACCTACATCTGCCTTTTCATATACAACACGTGCCTGAAGTTCCTCCATATGGGTAGAACCACAGTTTGCATTGATATTCGTTCCATCCGGGTTCGTATGGATTGCAACCAGATCTGCACCAAGATCCTGTAAGGTCTTGACTGAGGTATAATGTGAAGCACCCTCTGCGCAGTCGATTACAATCTTCAGTCCATGTAAGTCTACCGGAACGGTCTTTTTCATAAATTCCACATATTCATCGCGGATATCCATACGATAATCGATTCTTCCAACACCTGAGCCGATCGGCAGCACCACATCACGCATGTTATTGCGGATCAGTTCCTCGATCTCATCCTCTAACGCATCTGACAGTTTGTAGCCGTCTCCGTTAAAGAACTTGATTCCGTTAAATTCCATCGGATTATGGGATGCTGAGATTACAACACCTGCATCTACTTTATGTTTTCTTGTCAGATATGCGATCGCAGGAGTCGGAACAACACCTACATAGATTGCATTGGCACCAACGGAACAGATACCCGCCATCAATGCATTTGCTAACATTCCTCCTGAAATTCTTGTATCACATCCAACAATAATTGTTGCCTGATGTTCCTGTTCCTTTGTAAGCACGTAAGCACCTGCCTGGCCAAGCTTGGTTGCCAGTTCTATCGTCAGCTCCGAACCAGCTACACCTCTTACTCCGTCTGTACCGAACATTCTACTCATGATCTTTCCTCCAAAATTCTTCTTATCTTATTCTTTACTGTCTGTTGTCGTATTCTTTTTCCCAGAAGCAGTATCTGTCTTCTTGTCTTTATCTGTTGTATCGGATGTACTTTCATCCTTTTTATCGGATACGCTTTCCGTATCATGCTCCATGGCATCATTGTTACCGCCCGCATCCGTCTTATCGTCAGCCGCTTCGCTGTCTTCCTCTGCTTCTCCGGTTGCGGTTACCATCGCATTTGGTGTTCCGGTTACTGTATACATATTCTCATCCAGTTCTAGAGTTACCAAAAGCGCACGGTCGCCATCGGTAATACCTGCTGCATCCACGGTACCATGGATCATATCTGCAGAAAGCTTGCCAAGATCCGAGGTAAGACCACGGATAGAAACATTTACCGTATCATTTTTAAAATCCACCTTATATTTTTCCGGAATGTTTAAAATCGTCAGATTCGAGGTTGGTACCGCATAAGTCTTATTCACAATATGTTCAATCTTAACGGTAACTACAATCTTCTTCTCTTCGTCATTTGCCAGTGTGATTCCTTCCGGCAGATAAGAAGAAATATCAACCGTCTGCACCACATCCTCTGTCGCATCATTGATATCAACAATTCCATCCGGAATCTGGATCTCATTGACCGTATTTAAAGCTGCCGCCTGACCCTTTACCGCAACCGTCTGCGGAGAGTAGCTGACATCTGTATCCACATATCCGTCGCGCGGTGTTCCACTTACCATTGCAGATACATTGACCTGCTTGATATCCTGGATCTCTGCCCGGATATTCACCGCATCGATATTCATGGTCAGCTTTGTCGTATCTACTTCATTTCCATTCTCATCATAGAGAACCGGAACAATGCTGTCGTTGATCGTTGTAGACATTCCATCCACATTGACGGTTGCCTTTGCAGATGCGATCGTTGAAACCACAGATGCAGGTCCGGAGACCTTCAGCACATTCGAGCCTTGAATCGTTACGTTTCCAACTGCACAGTTATCCGCCGGTGTTCCGGTATAGCCTGCACTGATCACAAGCTGTTTTTTCTGCAGATCCTCAACGTTGACTTCGAGATACTGCGTCTTGCTTGAAATCTTCACAGAGGAAGTATAGCGTGTTGCCGTTATCTCGATCGGCACTCTCTGCCAGTCCTCAATCTTGCTCATATCTGCCACTGCCTTAAAATCAGAACTGCTTAATGCCTTAAATACCGACCGGTTTGCCGTCACCTGGAAAGTCACGGTATTGCCACCATCTGCAATCTCATAATATTTTCCCTGTGAAGTAATCGCATCACCGTTTTCCACCGCAACTGAAATCGTAAACGGCTTTGTCGTACTCGGATCGTCGATATTCACAACCACAAGCCACAGTATCCCGGCAAAGGCAAGCGACATCAGCTTTAATCCAAAATTATTTGTTATTAACTTTGTCAGCTTTTTTAACATGGCTAAACCTCCTTTGCAAAATTGTAAAACGCTTTGGCTCAACCTTGTTATTCTGCATGAACTTCAGCTTGCTGCGTAAAAATTCAGCATCCACATTCCGGTACAGTTCCGAACCGGATGCAATCGATACCTTTCCTGTTTCTTCCGAAACAACGATCGTAAGTGAGTCACTGACTTCACTGATGCCAACCGCTGCACGATGTCTCGTTCCCAGTTCCTTGCTCAGTTCCATATTATCGGAAAGCGGCAGGTAACAGGTCGCAGATACCACACGATCTCCGCGGACAATAATCGCACCGTCATGTAACGGTGTGTTTTTTTCAAAAATGTTGATCAGAAGCTGGCTCGATACAAGCGAATCCAATGCAATTCCCGTACGTTCATATTCCGTCAGCATAATTTCATTCTCTACAACAATCAGTGCACCGGTCTTTACCTTGCCCATTTCATAGCAGGCCTTTACCAGTTCGTTGATCGTACGGTCCGTAAAGCGCTCCTCTCCGCCCTTGGAAAAATCAAAAGAAAACAGGGAACTGATAAACTTCTTTCTTCCAAGCTGCTCTAAAGCGCTTCGTAACTCCGGCTGGAAGATCACGACAAGTGCAATGATCGCAACATTGATTGTCTTTTCTGCGATCCACAGGATCGTATTCATCTGAAACAGTCCTGCAAGCGCAACAAATACGAGAATTACAATAATTCCCTTAAGCAGCATCCACGCACGTGTTTTCTTAATCCATACCATCACCTGATAGATCAAAAATGCGATGATCAGGATCTCTACAACATCCGTAGTCCGCATATCCGGCTTCCAGCCCATGTATTTATCGATAAATATCTGAAGATTTACCATCAGAGTCTGCACCTGTCTCACTTCCTTTTCCTATATTTCTATCTGCAAGAATACCTGCTGCATGCTTACAGATTGTATTCCTACAGATCTAAAAGATCTCTGTCGATATCCATATCCTTTGCAAGATCTTCTTTGGTTATCCGCTCTTTCTTGCGGAAATCCTCATCTCTTTTACTAAAGTTCTTCACCTGTTTGTCTGTCGTCGGAACATACATCTTCGGTACCGCTTTTACATAGTAATAATACTCATCATCCTCAAACTGAACGCGTTCCGTCCGGCTGTAATCCAGATCGAAAAACAGAAATTGTTCCACCAGACCGATCACCATGGAAATCACACTGCCGATCACAAGCCAGGTTACCCTTCCGGTAATTCCAAGCAATAAAAATCCCGCCAAAAGCATCACAAACCCAACCAGAATTCCTGTTATGATTGCGATCGTCCATGCATGATCTACGGACATTCTGCGGATCGCATAGACTAAGATCATCATCAGGATGAAGGTTGCAAGCACCAGATACATCTCCTTGTTGCCCAGGAGCTGATTGAGTGCGATCACAAACTTTGAAGTTGCTGACTTTCCTTCTTCATCAACCTGCCCCAGCAGAGTTGCATTTTCTTCCACACCTGCCAGGAAATAATATACCACGGTACCGCTGATCACAGACATAACGGTTGCCGGTTCCTTCAAAAGTCCGGCAGATACCGGAACCGCATACGGAATATGCAGTGTAAAACAGATCGGCGTCAGCAAGGTATAATAGCCATCCTTCGGTGCAAAACGGAAATACAACAGTCCGATGATCAAAAACAGTAGCAATCCGGTCACGCATACCTCTAAAGATAACGCATACAGATTTACTAAAACGAGCACCGCTGCAAACAGAATAATCGCATTCACCGGAAGGATCGAACAGAGCAGTGCGATCACAAGTGTAACCGGAAGACTGCTGATCTTCTCCATATATCCCAGTCTGCTGCTGATCAGATAGAATGTTGCAAATGCCAGAACAAACCGGACTACCGGCAGCAGATATACCTCATATTTTCCGTAAAAGTGTCTCATCTTCTCTTTCAGTTCCAATAAGTCGCTCATGTCAGCCTCCCATCTTATTCAAAATCATCAAAACTGCCCGGTCTGTTCTCACTTTCATACAGATGGCTTATTTTCTTCAGGCCGTTATAGAACTGCCTGATCTTTCTTCTTCCCTTTGAATAACGAATGTTATAGATGATATACGTTGCCAGCAGGTACAGTGCCATAAAGACCAGATACTTCATGAGCAGCTGGATTCCAAATGCCGGAATATCCATTTTATTGATCTCATTCATGAGCTCCTCCATCCGGTAAACTGCCCAAATTCCAACAATCACAGCAAACGCTATCGTACCTGTCAGAAAGCTTTTTATCATCTCCATACTGACATAATCTTTCCGGAAAAACTGCGTCATCTTATGGCATGATTTTCCTTCTCTTTCCTCAAAAGCTGCCAGTTTTGTCATCTGTCTGACCTTTTCTTTACTAATCATAGCACACCCCATCATACTAAACATTATTTTCATTATATCATAGATGGTATCTAATGCAAAGGGAAAAAAAGAAGCCGCCCGCAAAAGGCAGCTTCTTACTATTTCATACTATCTAAAAATCTCATCTTATCACCGTCACGCGCAGGCTTCTTCGGTTCTAAGATAACCTTCGGCTTGTCTAACACACTGCTTAAGTTATCCTTCATCTTGTTCTTGCATTCTTCACAAAAACGTCCTGTCTTGATGATCTTACCACAGTTCTCACATTCGATTCCGATCGGTGAATCTTCGGAAAATGTAAGGCGTTCTTCCCGCACCCACTGCTTGATCTGCTGGACAGATACATCATTATCTGTCGAAACAGCCTGGATTGGTGCATGTGGATTCTCTCTGATATATTCTTTCACGTCCTGAAACTTCAGTTCTAACTTATCCTTGCATGCCTGACAGATTGGTGGTCCGGAAACATAATTAAACAATCTTCCACAGCTTCTGCAATTTCGTACATCCATAACTTCACTCTTCTCCTTCCAAATTCCTGGCAGTACCCAGTCTGCCATTAGAGTCCTCCGCCGATACTGATGCATATCACAAAAACCCCTGCTGCTCCTGCACGCATAAGTTCTGATGCAGCCATGTCAACAGTGCTTCCTGTGGTATAAATGTCATCGACTAAAAGTATATATTTAGATTGTACTATACTTTTTTCGCATTTAAAAGCATTTTTCAGATTATTTTTTCTTTCCCTGTCGTCAAGTTCCTTCTGCGGACGCGTATTGACAACTCTTCGCAATATATTCGTCCATACCGGCAAACCGGTAATTTTGCCCAGCTCACGTGCATATAATGCTGCCTGATTATATCCACGCTTTCTTTTTCTTTTCCAATGTAAGGGCACCGGTATGATCGCATCGATCGGATGGTGTGCGATCCAGTGTCCGTATTTTTTTATTGTCTCCCGTGCATAAAAGGCTGCGTATTCCTGTCTGCCGGCATATTTGAAGCGGTAAAGAGATGCCTTCGCCTCACCATCATATACAAATACTGCTCTTGCCGCGCGAAATACATGCTGCTTTCTGCTACAGTCATAACACAGTTCTATTGTCGGATCTGCAACCGGCTTTCCACATTTCATGCAGACCGGATTCATCACATCCTGCAGCTTCACCCTGCACTCCGGGCAGATGTCCATTCCATATTCCGGGATCATTCCGCATACCGGACACCTTATGGGATACAGCAGTTCCAGCACCCTCACTGCAAACTCTCTGATCTGATCTCTCTGATTCTTTTTTTCCCTCATGAACTCCTTTCCAAACTCTCTTTTGCAATCTTAACACCGAAGCCGTTCCCAGACCATTAAATTTGTCTTAATTTTTCTTGAAAAATAAGCACTCTGGGGGATTGACTTTACTTTTTCCACTTATTATAATTTAACTATTCGTACTTTAACCCGTTGATGTTTAAAAGCAGCAAAGAATTAAAGTATTTAAACTTGAACAGGATTTCAGGAGGAAAACATTATGAAAAAAGCAAACAAGTTTCTCGCCCTCGGTCTTGCCGCTGTAATGACACTCGGTATGACTGCATGCGGCAGCAATTCCGGCAAAGATTCCAACGCCGGTGCAACAGCAAGCACCCAGAAAACTGAGGATGCTTCCGGCAAGACTTATACCGTTGGTATCTGTCAGTTAGTCCAGCACGAAGCATTAGATGCTGCAACCGAAGGCTTTAAAACAGCATTACAGGACAAATTAGGTGATGCAGTAAAATTTGACGAGCAGAATGCACAGGGTGATTCCGCAACATGTGCAACGATTGTCAACTCATTCGTTTCCAGCAATGTAGATCTGATCCTTGCAAATGCAACTGCTCCATTACAGGCAGCCGCAGCAGCGACAACTGATATTCCAATCCTTGGAACTTCCGTAACTGACTATGCAACTGCACTTGACATGGACAATGCAAGCTGGGATGGCCTGACCGGAAGAAATATCTCCGGAACATCTGATCTTGCTCCATTAAAGGATCAGGCAGCAATGTTACAGGAGCTGTTCCCGGATGCAAAAAATGTTGGTCTTTTATACTGCTCCGCAGAAGCGAACTCTGAATATCAGGTTAAGGTTATGACAAAAGAGTTAGAAGCTCTTGGATACACCTGCACCTCTTACTCTTTTGTAGATTCCAATGATATCGCTTCTATCGTACAGAATGCGGTAAGCGCCAGCGATGTTATGTATATTCCAACCGATAACACAGCTGCTTCTAACACAGAAGTTATCAACAACATTGCAAGCGAAGCAGGCGTTCCGATCATCGCGGGTGAAGCAGGTATCTGCCGTGGCTGTGGTGTTGCAACCTTATCCATCAGCTACTATGACTTAGGTTACCAGACCGGCGAAATGGCAGCCGAGATTCTTGCAGACGGCAAGGATGTTTCCACTATGGAGATCCAGTTTGCACCTAAGGTTACCAAACAGTACAATGCAGATCTCTGTAAAAAGTTAAACATTACTGTTCCGGATGATTACGAAGCACTTGCTGCAGAATAAAGCCGTTACATATTGCTTACTTATTTATAATACAGATCCCCCATATACAAGGTATATTTCACGCCGGTCTGATCCATGGATCGATCCGGCAGGATGTACCCTATATATGGGGATATCTTCTTTTTTTACAAACTTTATCCAATCAAAGTGGAGGTAATATCGTGGATATTTCAACATTATTCAGCGCAATGCCGGGTGCAGTCTCCCAGGGTCTGATCTGGGGAATCATGGCAATCGGCGTGTACATCACATTTAAGATACAGGATGTCGCAGACCTTACCGTAGATGGTACAATGAGTCTGGGCGGTGCAGTCTGTATCCTTATGCTTACCCATGGTCAGAACATCTGGGTTGCCCTTATCGTAGCAACTCTGGCCGGTATGATTGCCGGACTTGTCACCGGAATCTTCCATACCGGAATGGGAATCCCTGTTATTCTTGCCGGAATCCTGACGCAGCTTGGTCTGTATTCCATCAATCTGAAGGTCTTAGGTGGCAAAGCCAATCAGGCGATCAGCGCAGACAAATATGATCTTCTGGTTTCCCTTCGTTATGTAAAGGGTGTTACTTTTTATAAGAATACGATCTTTATCGTAGCTCTTTTTGTCATTGTGATCATTGCCATCCTGTACTGGTTCTTCGGAACCGAACGTGGATGTTCCATCCGTGCTACCGGATGTAACCCGAATATGAGCCGTGCACAGGGTATCAATACAAACTTTAACACTGTACTTGGACTGATGATTTCAAACGGGCTGGTTGGTCTTGCAAGTGCTCTTTATGCACAGTATCAGGGCTTTGCCGATGTAAATGCCGGTCGTGGTGCAATCGTTATCGGTCTTGCAGCCGTTATTATCGGAAATGTTATCTTTGAAAAGATCTTCCATAACTTTGCACTGAAGCTGTTAGCGGTTGCCATCGGTGCAGTTATTTATTATATGGTACTTCAGGTCGTTATCTGGCTCGGTCTTGATACCAATTATCTGAAGCTGTTATCTGCTTTAGTAGTTGCTGTTTTCCTTGCAGTACCTTACTGGAAAAAGAAATATTTCAACAAACCTTTAAAAAAGGGGGCTGATAACAATGCTTAAAATTGATCATATCCATAAGACCTTCAATATTGGAACCATCAATGAAAAGACTGCTTTAAACGGAGCAACACTTACCCTGAACGAAGGTGACTTTGTTACCGTGATCGGTGGAAATGGTGCCGGTAAATCTACCTTGTTAAACGCAGTTGCCGGAACCTGGTTCGTCGATCAGGGTTCGATTCTGATCGACGGTGTCGATGTCACAAAGATGCCGGAACATAAACGTGCCCGTTTCCTCGGCCGTGTCTTCCAGGACCCGATGATGGGAACCGCTGCTACCATGGGAATCGACGAGAACCTTGCCCTTGCTGCCAGACGTGGCGCACACAGAGGTCTTAAGTCCGGTATCACCAAGGCAGAACGTGAACATTACAAGGAACTGCTTACTGAGTTAGACCTTGGTCTTGAGAACCGTCTTACTTCCAAGGTCGGATTATTATCCGGTGGCCAGCGACAAGCACTTACCCTTTTAATGGCTTCCTTAAAAAAGCCAAAGCTTCTGCTTTTAGATGAGCATACCGCTGCCCTTGATCCAAAAACAGCAGCTAAGGTATTGGCTCTGTCGGACAAGATTGTTGCAGAGAACAACCTGACTACATTAATGGTTACACATAACATGCGTGATGCGATCGCACACGGAAATCGTCTGATCATGATGAATGAAGGACAGGTCATTTTAGACATTGCCGGCGAAGACAAGAAAAACCTGACCGTAGAAGATCTGCTTCAGAAGTTTGAAGAAGTCAGCGGTGAAGAGTTTTCCAATGATAAGGCATTGCTTTCCTAATCCTGATATTTATATATAAATCGGAGATCGGAAGTATTCTTGAAATTACCTTCCTATCCCATAAAAACGATTTGATTTTGCTCCGAATTCCGATTTTTAAATCAAAAAATCCCGGAAGTGTTTGGACTGTGTACGTCCATTCTTCCGGGATTTTCTATTTCTAGATCAGGACTGCTCCTGCAGACGCTGGCATAAGCCGCTGTATCTGGTCTGTTCGGATACGTTGTTTTCCATCTCGTGGAAACACATATCGTTTCCGACTAACGTCACGCACTTCTTTGCACGGGTTACTGCGGTATAGAGCAGATTCCGGTTCATTAACATCCGCGGTCCACTAAGCAGTGGTATCACAACCGCCGGATATTCACTACCCTGTGACTTATGGATTGTAATCGCATATGCAAGTTCGAGTTCCTCTAACAGCTTAAATGGATAATCCACTACCTTCTCATCATCGTAACAGACGGTTACAAGCTCTGTATAGTCATTGATCTTCCGGATAATCCCGACATCTCCGTTAAATACTCCCATGCCACGGTCTATCGTAATTCCATACCGGCTCTTGATCTCCCACTCCAGCTGATAATTGTTCTTGATCTGCATCACCTTATCTCCCTCACGGAAAACACGGTCACCATACTCTTTTTCCTTCTTATCCGAAGCCGGTGGATTCAGATACTTTTGTAAGATTCCATTTAACCGTTCCACACCAAGATTGCCCTTTTTCATCGGTGTCAATACCTGTATATCGTAAGGCGTGGCATCTACAAACTTCGGCAGCTTCTGTTTAATCAGCTGCAATACAACATTGATAATGACATCAGCATCATAACGCTTGAGGAAAAAGAAGTCCATGCTCTTATTATCAAGTGTGACCGGTTCTCCCCGGTTGATCTTATGTGCATTCACAATAATATCACTCTGGCTTGCCTGCCGGAAGATCTTCGTCAGCTTCACTACATGAAACTTGTCTGCATCAATAATATCCTTCAATACGCTTCCGGGTCCCACACTCGGAAGCTGGTTCACATCCCCCACAAGGATCAGTCTGGTACCCGGTACAATTGCTTTTAACAAAGATGTCATTAGACTGATGTCTACCATAGACATCTCATCCACGATCACAACATCCGTTTCGAGGGGATTCCCCTCGTTTCGCTCAAAGCCTTCGTTTCCATCCATTCCACCGTTTAATTCAAGCATCCGGTGAATCGTCCGTGCCTCATATCCGGTCATCTCACTCATCCGCTTCGCTGCACGGCCGGTCGGCGCCGCCAGAAAAATGTCCAGACCTTCCATCTCAAAATACTTGATGATCGTATTGATCGTCGTTGTTTTTCCGGTTCCCGGACCTCCGGTGATCACAAGCAGTCCATTCCGCACTGCTTCCTTTACTGCATCTAACTGCTTTTCATCCAGTTCCATGCCGGTCTGCTTTTCAATCCGGTGCACCCGCTGTTCGATCTCGAGATCTGCCACATCATAGCCGATATCCAGATTGCAGAGCATCGTAGCTGTATTTGCTTCCATATAATAAAATGGTGCTGCATAGATTGCTGTGATATCATCCGTTTCCTTCATGACCAGCTTCCGTTCAATCGCAAGATCCATATAATGCTTCTCTATGTACTGCGGCTCTACCTCAAGCAAATCACTGGTTCGCTCGGTCAGCTTCTCTTCCGGCAGATAGGTATGTCCCTCCATAGAAGCCTGCTGTAAGGCATAAAGAATCCCACTGCGGATTCGAAAATCCGAATCGGTATGGATACCGACCCTTGCTGCGATCTCATCCGCCGTCCGGAATCCGACCCCGCTCATATCATCGGCAAGCCGGTATGGATTTTCGCGGATAATCCCATACACTTCCTGTCCATACTGCTGATAAATCTTTACTGCAAGTGTCAGCGAGATTCCGTACTGTTGCAAAAAGATCATTGCCTGCCGCAGATCCCGCTTTTCCGCCACCTGATCTGCAATCTCTCTTGCCTTTCTTCCACTGATGCCCTTTACTTCTACAAGTCGTTCCGGTTCTTCCTCAATAATACGAAAGGTATCCTCCTGAAAGCGTCGCACGATCCTTGCAGCAAGCGCAGCTCCAACTCCCTTCACGGCTCCGGAGCCAAGATAACGCTCAATGGATAACGCATCTGTCGGTTCCTTCACCTCAAAGCTATCCACTTTAAACTGCTTTCCATACGTCGGGTGTGAGGTATATTCTCCAGTTGCTTCTATATTTTCCCCTTCACTGATCGCAGAAAAAATACCTACACAGGTCAATTCTGTTTCACCACAGATCAATACCAGTACCGTATATCCGTTATCTGCATTCCGAAAAATAATATGATCCACAAACCCTGTTACTTTTTCCACCTTTGTGCCGCCTTTCTGCCTCTGTATCCACAATATCAGATATATTCTTCTGCGGATAGAAAAGGGCTGTCTGAACCAGACAGCCTTCTATCCACTATATTTATTCTGCAATCACCTATCTTGCCGGATCCTCTTCACGTATTCCGCAGTGTATGTTACAGACCATAATTCCGTTTCATCTGTTCATACATTGTCTGTGCAAGATTATTTCCACTCTGCTCCCCGATCTTCTCTGCCATCGTCTCCATTGTCTCGTCCATATAGAAATCCGTCAGCTTAGACATCGTGGAATCTTCATCCTGTGGAATCGTCTTCTTCACTTCTTTCATAACCTGCTCGATAAAATAAGTCTCAAACTCTTTGCAGGCATCCATCAGTTCATCTTCCGATGCTTTGGAAAGATCCGACTTTAACGTCTTCTCTACATTGGAACTACTGCTTGTATTTTTTGCATTATCAACATAAGATGCAATATTGTCCAGTGAAATACTCATACCCTCATCCTTTCATTACCGACGTAACTGATTTGCCTGTGAGAGCATATCATCCGAAGCCTGTATTGCCTTCGAATTCATCTCATATGCACGCTGGGCAACGATCAGATTCACCATCTCATCTGCGATCTGTACATTCGAACCCTCTAAATAATGCTGGTTGACAGAACTTTTTGCAAGACCATTTGTAGTAGCTTCATTCATAGGATTACCGGATGCTGCCGTTACCTGCAATAGATTATCCGCACGCTTATTTAAGCCTGCCGGATTATTAAACTGCCATACTCCGATCGTCACATTGAGTGGAATATGATTTCCGTTCGCATCCTTATAAGAAAATGTTCCTTCCTTCGAAACCTCAACACTTCCTGTTGTAACATTATTCGGAAGTACGATTGCATTTCCATTTGTATCGAGTACCGGATATCCATCAGAATTCGTAAGTGTCACACCCGTGGTTCCCATACTCCAATTAAAATCACCGTTTCTCGTATAATATGTATTGCCATCTGCACCGCGAACTGCAAAAAAACCATCACCCTGAAGTGCAAATGCCGTATCACTGTCATTCGCCAACAGTGCTCCGTCTGTATAGCTTGAAGTCGTCGCTGCTACTCGGGTACCGAGTCCGACCTGTGCCGGTATCGGCTTCTGTTCTCCGTTTGCAGTTGTTGTACGTGCCTGTATCGTCTGATAAAGTAAGGACTTAAATTCTGCCTTCTCAGACTTAAATCCTGTCGTATTTACATTCGCCAGATTGTTTGATATCGTATCTACATTTGTCTGCTGTGCAATCATTCCTGATGCAGCAGTCCATAATGATCTCATCATATTCCTGTACATCCTTTCTAGGCTATCTTACGTATCCATATGCAGCCGTACTGACATCCTGTCTTAAATCAATCTTTTTTATGCCTTGCCAACCTGATTTACCGCCTTATCCAGTGTAGAATCTATTGTCTGGATAATCTTCTGGTTGGATTCATATGCTCTTGTAATCGTAATCATGTCGACCATTTCTGAAACGACATTGACATTCGACGTCTCAATCGTTCCCTGATTCACTTTTGCAGTGGATGCAGTAACCTGTGCTCCATTCGCAAGATCATACAGATTCTCTCCATACTTCTGAATATAGTTATAATCTGCTACATCTACCACACCGATCTTGGCTACGATCTGATTATTCTGAATAATATTACCCTGTTCATCGATCTTAAAGTCAGTATTCGGATCAATACGGATATAATTATCTGCGGAAGCATTACCGGTCTGTGCGCCATTCTGGTTCAGGACATAATCCCCATCCTTTGTAACCAGATAGCCTTCTGTATTCACGGTAAACGCTCCATCTCTTGTATATTTTACAGATGTCTCATTATTCTTATTTGTGTAAGAAATACCAAAAAAACCATTTCCATCTAATGCAACATCATACTTACTGTCTGTGACCTTATAATTTCCCTGACTGTAGTCTGTATAAGTCTCACCGATCTTAACGCCCAGATTCACATCTCCAAGACGTCTTGGAAGATTGTATGCCGAAGTATCCCGGATCTTAACCGCCAGTTCATCCGCAAACGCGCGGTTTGCCGTTCCTTCCTTCTTATATCCGTTCGTATCTGCATTCGCAAGATTATTCGACAGGACATCCAGTCTCTTCTGTTCATTAATCATTCCGGTATATGCCGTATATAGACCTTTGACCATCTGATTCTCCTTTTGTAAGCAATCCGTTGCTCTTACTTATATTGCAATCCTTTATCTGATATTATCTTCTGTTACTTCTCTATCTCTATTATCGGTTCCCGCACCGGATAAGATTAGTCATCATCACGGTTGCCTGCTAAAAACTCAACAAACTTTCCGGTTCCGATTGCCACACAGGTCATCGGATCTTCTGCGGTCATTGTATTGATTCCGGTCTTATCCTCGATCAGTTCCTCTAACCCACGCAGTAAAGAACCGCCACCGGTTAATACGATACCACGGTCTGCAACATCGGCTGCTAACTCTGGCGGAGTCTTCTCTAATACACTGTGAACCGCCTCAACGATCTGAAGTGTGGATTCACGCAGTGCCTCTTCGGTCTCTTCGGAAGATACGGTAACTGTCTTCGGAAGACCGGTTACAAGATTACGTCCTCTTACATCCATTGTCTCCGGTTCCGGTAATGGGAAGCAGCTTCCGATCTTGATCTTGATATCCTCTGCTGTACGCTCACCGATCAGAAGATTGTGCTTCTTTCTCATATAACGGACGATTGCCTCGTCAAAATCATCTCCTGCGATCTTAATGGAAGTGCTGACAACCGAACCACCCAGAGAAATAACTGCGATATCTGCGGTACCGCCTCCGATATCTACGATCATGTTTCCACATGGTCTGGAAATATCAATTCCTGCTCCGATTGCTGCTGCGATCGGCTCTTCGATAATTGCAACCTCTCTTGCACCTGCCTGATAAGTTGCATCCTCTACTGCCTTCTTCTCTACTTCTGTGACACCACTTGGCACGCAGACACTGATACGTGGCTTTCTTAAGCTCTTCTTACCAAGTGCCTTCTGGATAAAGTAACGGATCATCTTCTCCGTTACGGTATAATCGGAAATAACTCCCTGACGCAATGGACGGACTGCCACGATATTTCCAGGCGTTCTTCCTAACATCAGTCTTGCTTCTTCACCGATTGCCTTGATCTTATTCGTATCACGGTCAAAAGCCACTACAGACGGCTCTTTTAAAACAACACCCTTACCCTTGATGTATACTAAAATACTAGCTGTTCCCAAATCAATTCCAATATCTGTCGAAACCATTTTATGTTTCCCCTTTCATCTGACTCATTCTATGTGGATTCACCTGCATTTCCATGGTTCTGCCCAAAAAAACGCAGAGTACGCATTCAATCATATTCTTACATACATAAACCCATTATATACAATAAATCCCATTTTTCAAAGGTTTTTTTCATAAAATATCGTAATTTAAAAAAATCGCAATAACTTCTTAACGATTCTATCTTTTATACACAGATATTATCTCTCGAGATACTTCTTAATATACAATCCGGTATAGGATTCCGGAACTTTTGCAATCTCCTCCGGTGTGCCGGCCGCAACGACCGTTCCACCGCCTTCTCCACCTTCCGGTCCCATGTCAATGATATAATCCGCCGTCTTAATGACATCCAGATTATGCTCAATGACTACAACCGTATTCCCGCCATCGGATAAACGTCTCAGGATCTCTACTAACTTATCTACATCCGCAAAATGAAGTCCGGTTGTCGGCTCATCAAGAATATAGATCGTCTTTCCCGTACTCCGCTTGCTCAGTTCGGTTGCAAGCTTAATACGCTGTGCTTCTCCACCGGATAACTCCGTGGATGGCTGTCCAAGCCGGATATAGGATAATCCCACATCATACAAAGTCTGAATCTTGCGTTCGATCGAAGGCACATTTTTGAAAAATTCCAATGCCTCTTCCACTGTCATATTCAGGACATCATAGATACTCTTGCCCTTGTATTTGACCTCCAGTGTCTCCCTGTTATAACGCTTGCCCTGACAAACTTCACATGGCACATAGACATCCGGCAAAAAATGCATCTCGATCTTTAAGATGCCATCACCGGAACACGCTTCACAACGTCCGCCCTTTACATTGAAGCTGAAACGTCCCTTTGCATAGCCTCTCGCCTTTGCATCCGGGGTTGCTGCAAACAGATCACGGATCATATCAAATACTCCGGTATACGTTGCAGGATTCGAACGCGGGGTTCTGCCAATCGGAGACTGGTCAATATCGATCACCTTGTCTAACTGATCGATTCCAAGAATATCATCATGTTTTCCCGGTATCGTACGTGCACGGTTGAGGTCTCTGGCAAGACGCTTGTACAGGATTTCGTTCGTCAGAGAGCTTTTTCCTGAACCGGACACCCCGGTAATACAAGTCATCACACCCAGTGGGATCTTTACATTTACATTTTTCAGGTTATTCTCTCTTGCGCCACGGATCTCGAGATAACCGGTCGGTTCTCTTCGTACCTCCGGCACCGGGATCTTCTTTCTGCCGCTCAGATATGCTCCGGTCAGGGAATTCTTATTTTTCATGATCTCCTGTGCTGTTCCTGCTGCAATGACTTCTCCACCGTGTTCGCCTGCGCCCGGGCCGATATCCACAATATAATCCGCTGCAAGCATAGTATCCTCATCATGTTCAACCACGATCAGGGTATTTCCCAGATCCTTTAAGTGCTTTAAGGTAGCTAACAGCTTGTCATTATCCCTCTGGTGCAATCCGATACTCGGTTCATCCAGAATATAGGCAACACCAACGAGTCCTGACCCGATCTGGGTTGCCAGACGGATACGTTGTGCTTCTCCACCGGAAAGGGTTCCGGTGGCACGCGCTAATGACAGATAGTCAAGTCCGACATCCACCAGAAAGCCTACTCGCGCCCGGATCTCTTTTAACACCTGTTCTCCGATCAGCATCTGCTGCTTTGTCAGTTCCATATCTGCCAGGAATTCATTCAGCTTCCGGATTGACATGGAGGTGATCTCATGGATATTCTTATCGCAGATAGTGACTGCCAGTGCTTCCTTCTTCAGACGCTGGCCGCCACAGGTCTTACATGGTGTGATCCGCATGAACTCTTCATACTGCTGCTTCATCGTATCAGAACCGGTTTCCCGGTAACGACGTTCTACATTCCTGATCAGGCCTTCAAATGCCACATCATAGACACCTTCCCCACGCTGACCCTTATAATAGACCTTCACTTCCCGGCCCTTCGTACCATGTATGATCACATCCTGTACTTCTTTGGACAGTTCCTGAAACGGTGTCTCTAGTGAAAAATCATATGCCTCAGACAGTGCCTTTAAGATTGCATAGGTGAAGCTGGACGGATCTGTACTAGACTGCCATCCCATCACCTGGATCGCACCCTCTGCAAGACTTAACCGCTTATCCGGAATCATCAGATCCTCGTCAAACTCCATCTTATAGCCCAGTCCGAAACAGTCCGGGCAGGCTCCAAACGGATTATTAAAGGAAAAGCTTCTCGGCTCAATCTCATCAATACTGATATTACAGTCTGGGCAGGAAAAACTCTGTGAAAACTGGATTGGTTTCCCACCATCTACATCTACCGTCATCAGACCTTCTGCAAGATCTAGTACATTCTCGATCGAATCCGTCAGACGCTTTTCGATTCCAGGCTTTACAATCAGCCGGTCTACCACGATCTCAATATTATGCTTTTTATTCTTATCCAGTTTGATCTCTTCCGTCAGTTCATACAGGCTTCCGTCCACACGGACACGGACATATCCACTCCGCTTTGCCTGTTCAAACAGCTTCTGGTGCTCGCCCTTGCGTCCACGTACCACCGGTGCAAGCAGCTGGATCTTCGTCCGTTCCGGCAGTGTCATGATCTGATCTACCATCTGATCCACGCTCTGCTTTTTGATCTCTTTTCCACACTTCGGACAGTGTGGAATACCGATTCTTGCATACAAAAGCCGGAAGTAGTCATAGATCTCCGTCACGGTTCCGACGGTCGATCTCGGATTCCGGTTCGTTGACTTCTGGTCAATGGAAATTGCAGGGGATAAGCCTTCGATCTTCTCAACATTTGGCTTTTCCATCTGTCCTAAGAACTGTCTTGCATAAGAAGACAAAGATTCCATATAACGCCGCTGTCCTTCTGCATAGATCGTATCAAATGCCAGTGAGGACTTACCGGATCCACTTAACCCTGTTAAAACCACAAACTCATCTCTTGGAATATCCAGATCAATATTCTTCAGATTATGCTCTTTTGCTCCACGTATCTTGATATATTTTCGTTCCTTTTTTGCCATCTCTCTGCTCCTGCTTTGCCCGGTGATCTTATTTATCTAAATCCCGGAGCATATTCTTAAGTTCTATCATCTTATCACGGTACTCTGCCGCTGCCTCAAAGTTCAGATCTGCTGCCGCCTTGCTCATCTTCTTCTGGATATCTGCGATCAGTTTCTCTAATTCCTGTCTGCTCATAGATTCCGGATCTTTCTTGAATTCCATCTCGCTTGCAGCAACCTTCTTCGAGATATGGATCAGTTCACGGACTGACTTCTGGATCGTCTGCGGCGTAATTCCATGTTCCTCATTATACTGCTGCTGGATCTGTCTTCTACGTTCGGTTTCATCGATTGCAACACGCATAGAATCGGTGATCTTATCTGCATACATGATCACATGTCCCTCGGCATTTCTTGCCGCACGGCCGATCGTCTGGATCAGGGAAGTCTCCGAACGCAGGAAACCTTCCTTATCCGCATCTAAGATTGCGACCAATGTGATCTCCGGAATGTCCAGTCCCTCTCGTAAAAGGTTGATTCCGACCAGTACATCAAATACATCCAGTCTGAGATCCCGGATGATCTCTGCACGCTCTAAGGTATCAATATCGGAATGCAGATACTTCACACGGATTCCGATCTCGCGCATATAATCCGTCAGATCTTCTGCCATCTTCTTCGTCAGTGTCGTGATCATGATCTTATGACCTGCTGCCGTCTCTTTGTTGACTTCACCGACCAGATCATCAATCTGTCCCTCTACCGGACGTACCTCTACCCGCGGATCCAACAGACCCGTCGGACGGATGATCTGTTCCGCCCGAAGCAGCTCATGCTCATCCTCATAGACGTTCGGCGTTGCAGATACAAACAGCATCTGATCAATCTTACTCTCAAATTCTTCAAAGTTCAGCGGACGGTTATCCAACGCAGACGGAAGACGGAAGCCATAATCTACTAACGTTGTCTTTCTCGATCTGTCACCTGCATACATACCACGGATCTGCGGGATCGTAATATGCGACTCATCAACAATGATCAGGTAATCATCCTTAAAATAGTCCATCAGAGTCATCGGTGTCGCACCCGGTTCTAATCCGGCAAGATGTCTGGAGTAATTCTCGATTCCACTGCAAAATCCGGTCTCGCGCAGCATCTCGATATCAAAATTTGTCCGTTCTGAGATCCGCTGTGCCTCTAACAGCTTATCCTCTCCCTTAAAAAAGCGCACACGCTCTTCCATCTCTTTTTCAATATTCACACAAGCACGGTTGATCTTCTCCTGCGGCACAACATAATGGGATGCCGGGAAAATTCCGACATGCTCTAACTCACACCGCACTTCTCCGGTCACGACCGTGATCTCTGTAATCCGGTCGATCTCATCCCCGAAAAATTCCACACGGATTGCCGTCTCATCATGGTCTGCCGGAAAGATCTCAAGTACATCCCCACGCACCCGGAATGTTCCTCTCTGAAAATCCATATCATTTCTCGTATACTGGATATCGATTAATGCACGGATCACATCATCCCGGTCGCGCTCCATGCCCGGCCGCAGGGAAACCATCATGCCAAGGAAATCCTCCGGACTGCCCAGACCATAGATACAGGACACACTCGATATTACGATAACATCCTTACGTTCAGCAAGTGCCGCTGTGGCAGAAAGCCGCAGCTTATCGATTTCTTCATTGACCGCAGAATCCTTCGCAATATAGGTATCCGATGATGGCACATATGCCTCCGGCTGATAATAATCATAATAGGACACAAAGTACTCTACTGCATTTTCGGGGAAAAATTCCTTGAATTCCCCGTAAAGCTGTGCCGCCAGCGTCTTATTGTGTGAAATAATGAGCGTCGGCTTATTTAACTGTGCAATGACATTCGCCATCGTAAAAGTCTTACCCGATCCGGTCACACCAAGCAGAGTCTCAAACTGATTGCCTTCCTTAAAGCCCTTCACAAGCTCTGCGATCGCCTGCGGCTGGTCGCCGGTTGGTTTATATTTTGAATGAAGTCTGAATTCCATCTGATTTCTCCCAATTCACTCTCATCTATCTGTGATATCTTAGAAATAGTAGTTATTTTCTTAGTATTGTTCCTTGTTTAGTATATCATTCAAATGAAAAAAAGTACAGAACAAAATCGAATGTTTGTTCTGTTTTTTTTGTGATGATCAAAAAGCAGGTAACGAAAAGTCTCAAACCTCTTCATTTACCTGCTTTTTCCGGAAACCTTCTGAATTTCTTCACATTTTCCTTTATTATTTATGATTCCTTTACCGAAGCTGCGATCGCATCACAAAGCGCATCCAGTTGTGTTCCCTGATCATTTTTCAATGCAGACTTGATCGAAAGTTCTGCATCTAAGACAGTCATATTTTTCAATGCTTCTAACTGCGCATGCATCTGTTTTGCCGTTGTGGCAGCCCATGTTCCGTTCTCAACCAGTGCAACGGTACGTCCCTGAACATTCAATGCCTTCATATCCAGTAACAGATGTTCCATCTTCGGATAGATCGCGCCATTATAGGTTGGTGCTGCAAGTACCAGATGACTGTAACGGAAGATCTCTGCGATCAGCTCAGACACATCGGTATTGGAGACATCATATACCGCGATCTTACGGACACCGCGGTCAGCCAGCTTACAGGCACATGCATTTGCCGCATTCTCCGTATTGCCATACATGGATGCGTAGGCGATTACAACGCCCTTCTCCTCCGGTTCATAGGTACTCCACTTCTGATATTTATCCAGAATGTAGCCAAGATCCTCTCTCCAGACCGGACCATGTAACGGGCAGATCATCTGAATGTCCAGTCCTGCTGCTTTCTTTAACAGTGCCTGCACGGATGAACCGTATTTTCCGACAATATTCGTATAATATCTTCTTGCATCATCTAACCAGTCGCGGTCAAAATCCAGTTCATCCGCAAAAATGCTGCCCGGCAGTGCGCCAAAAGAACCAAATCCATCTGCCGAAAACAGGATCTTATCTGTCGCATCGTAAGTCACCATTGCCTCCGGCCAATGTACCATCGGTGCCATTACAAAATGCAGTTCGTGCTTTCCGCTATCAAAAGTATCTCCTTCCTTTACAACGATGGATCTTCCATCTATGTCAAAATCGAAAAACTGCTGCATCATCTGGAATGTCTTTGCATTTCCGATGATCTGAAGCTTGGGATATCTGCGGACAAGATCCCCGATCAGTGCACAGTGATCCGGCTCCATGTGATTCACCACAAGAATATCCAGTGAATGTTCTCCCAAAACCGCAGTGATATTTTCAAAAAACTGCTCGCTGATCGAACGGTCTGCCGTATCAAGCAGTACTGTTTTCTCATCCATTAACAGATACGAATTGTAAGATACCCCGCGTGAAATCGGGAAAATATTTTCAAACAATGCAAGACGTCTGTCATTGCCACCAACCCAGTACAGATCATCGGTTACTTTTCTTACACACTCCATGTTTTTTCCTCCGTGTTCTTTTATTTATTTATATTCTTTTATTTTGATAATAATTATTGTTATTATTTATATAACATAATATGAGGTTCTATGCAATCTTTTTTTTCAATTTATCATTCCATCTGCAAAAATATGCGGTATACCAATAAATGCACATCATCCTGTTCTATTCTCCTTTATCAAAGATACGAAAACAGGAGATACGGCTTCTTCCGCATCTCCTGTCTGCTACATTCTACTTACTTTCTTCCACAGCACTGCTTATACTTCAGACCACTTCCACATGGGCATGGATCATTCGGATATACCTTTGCTGCTTCACGCTTCTTCGGCTGCTTCTGTGCAGTCTCGTCCTTATTTGTTCCGGTTACCTGTGCTACCTCTTCACGCTCTACCTTCTGCTCTACGCGGACGTGGAATAAGAGACGCACGGTATCTTCCTGGATTGCACTGATCATGGCATCGAACATATCAAATCCACTCATCTTATACTCTACTAACGGATCTCTCTGGCCATATGCCTGAAGTCCGATACCCTGACGTAACTGATCCATATCATCAATATGATCCATCCACTTACGGTCGATCACTTTCAGCAGAATCACACGCTCTAACTCACGGACTGCTTCCGGCTCTGGGAATTCTGCTTCCTTCGCCTCATATAACTTCACTGCCTGTTCCTTCAAGCTGTGTTTTAATTCCTTGCTGTTCTTATAGGTCTTCGCCATCTCAGGTGTTACCTGCTGTAATGGAATGATTGGGATCAGAAGCTGGTTCAGTTCGTTTACATCCCATTCATCCGATGGAAGATCCGGTGAAATACAGGTATCTACGGTATTTTCCACACGTTCTGTAATCATCTTATAGATGACATCACGCATGCTTTCTCCATTCAGAACACGCATACGCTCTGCATAGATGATCTCTCTCTGGTCATTCATAACCTGATCATACTCTAACAGATTCTTACGGATACCAAAGTTATTACCCTCGATCTTCATCTGTGCCTTCTCGATCGCACTCGATAACATCTTATGCTGGATCTGCTCGCCCTCCGGAATACCGAGTGCATTGAACATATTGACTAACTTCTCAGAACCAAACAGACGCATCAGATCATCTTCAAGTGAAATGAAGAACTGTGACTCACCCGGATCACCCTGACGTCCGGAACGTCCACGTAACTGATTGTCGATACGTCTGGACTCATGACGCTCGGTACCGATAATCTTTAAGCCGCCTGCTGCTCTTGCTTCCTCGTCTAACTTAATATCGGTTCCTCGACCGGCCATATTGGTTGCAATCGTAACCGCACCATGTACACCTGCCTGTGCAACGATCTCTGCCTCAAGCTCATGGAACTTCGCATTTAAGACCTTATGCTGTATTCCACGCTTGTTCAGCATCTTGCTGATCAGCTCGGATGTCTCAATCGTGATCGTACCAACCAGTACCGGCTGTCCCTTTGCATGCGCTTCCTCAACTGCATCCACAACTGCCTTAAACTTCTCTTTTTTCGTCTTATATACTGCATCCTGTAAGTCAACACGTGCAACCGGACGGTTGGTCGGTATCTCAATAACATCCATTCCATAGATATCACGGAACTCGTTCTCCTCCGTCAACGCCGTACCTGTCATACCACACTTCTTATCATACTTGTTAAAGAAGTTCTGGAAAGTGATCGTTGCAAGTGTCTTGCTCTCACGTTTTACTTTTACATGCTCTTTTGCTTCGATTGCCTGATGCAGACCATCGGAATAACGACGTCCCGGCATGATACGTCCGGTAAATTCGTCAACGATTAAGACCTCATCATCCTTTACAACGTAATCCTGATCACGGAACATCAGATTATGTGCACGCAGTGCAAGGATAATGTTATGCTGGATCTCAAGATTCTCTGCATCTGCAAGGTTATCAATATGGAAGAACTGCTCTACCTTATGCACACCCTGTAAGGTAAGGTTTACAACCTTATCCTTCTCATTTACGATAAAGTCTCCGTCCTCTTCGATCTCTACGCCCATAATGGCATCCATCTTCGAAAATTCCTTCTGATCCTCACCACGTACCATCTGGCGTGCAAGGATATCGCAGGCTTCATATAATCTGGTGGACTTGCCGCTCTGACCGGAAATGATCAGCGGTGTTCTCGCCTCATCAATCAGTACGGAATCGACCTCATCAATAACCGCATAGTGCAGGCCACGCTGTACTAACTGTTCCTTATAGATGACCATGTTATCTCTCAGATAATCGAATCCAAGCTCGTTATTCGTCACATAGGTAATATCACATGCGTAAGCTTCCTGACGTTCCTTGCTGTCCATGCCATTTAAAATGATACCAACGGTCAGTCCTAAGAACTGATGTACCTGTCCCATCCATTCCGCATCACGCTTTGCTAAATAGTCATTGACCGTTACGATGTGTACACCCTTTCCCTCTAATGCATTCAGATATGCAGGCAGTGTCGATACCAGTGTCTTACCTTCACCGGTACGCATCTCTGCGATACGTCCCTGATGCAGGATCACACCACCGATCAGCTGTACACGGTAATGTTCCATTCCAAGCACACGCTTTGCTGCCTCACGTACGGTTGCATATGCCTCCGGAAGCAGATCATCGAGTGTCTCTCCCTCGCTTAATCTCTTCTTAAACTCTTTTGTCTTGTCTTTTAACTGTTCATCCGTCAGCTCCATCATCGCCGGACGATATGACTCAATCTTATCAACGATTGGATACACCCTCTTTAATTCACGTTCGCTGTGGGTGCCAAAGATTTTCTCAATTGCTTTCATATGATACTCCTATCCATTATTTTGCCGAAGCAACTATCGAATATTGTACCACTAACGCCACTTTTAAACAATACACAATCCCATGAACAGATTATGAATTTTTTATAAATTGCTTTTTGCGCCTTTACCTGACAGTTTTCGGGTGGTATACTTCCATGCAAGGTAAAAAATGACAGGATTCGGTCAAAAGCGAACCCGGAAAGGAATGATACAATGACTTATTCTTATAAAACAAAAGGAACCTGTTCTACACGTATTGATTTAGAGTTAGATGGAAACGTGGTAAAAAAAGTTGCCTTCACCGGTGGCTGCAACGGCAATCTTCAGGCAGTTTCGCGTCTGGTCGTTGGAAAAACAGTAGAAGAAATCGAGCAGACCTTAGGCGGCATCTCCTGTAACGGACGTCCGACCTCCTGTGGAGACCAGCTTGCACGCGCCTGCCGTGAAGCCTATAACGCAGAACAGAACCAGTAAAATGTAACACCGCCAGCTTTTGGGGGGCACCTCATTTTCCACCTTCTGCTGGCGGTTTTCCTTTTTTCTGAATTATCTGAAAATTATACTGCATTTCATCTTTTTACTGCTTTTATATTTGTTTTTATATTATTTTCAAATTATATATTGACTTTTCTAATGTTGTCCGATATAATGTAATCAACAAATGAAACAGAGATCGAAAGAAAGGGTGATTCCACCAGAAAGCGTAATTTGACTTCAAAGTCTGAGAAAGAGAGGTACAGTCCACCAGAAACGTAATTTTAAAATAACAAACCAAAATTCAGGAAAGGGAGGTACAGACCATTGCACACATAAGAATCCTTAATCACCAGAAGTAACCAGAAGAAAATATTCAGTTTCAGTTTACGGATTCAGAATCGGATAAGAAACCATGAGGCAGATCAAAAATTATGGATGGAGAATCAGATAAGATTTTCATCGTATATGATTCCAATCCAAAAGAACTCATTTGGAAGACGAAGATCAGGAGGACGGGTTTGTGAGGTGAAAAGAATATAACCATAACAGAAAGGGATCAGTCCAATGGACAGCATAGTTTAAAGGGCATCATCAAATCGCAGGAATTGATGATGCCCTTTCTATTTATCCTTATCTGTGTCTCATAAAATAAAGTATGTGCTTCTTTTCTTAGCAGAACTTCTGTGCTCCTCTTGCTAACAGCTTCTCGATGTATACACGGATCTCATTATTATCCTCCGGTAACTGGCAGCCTACAATATAGGTACCATCATCATCCGAGCAGCGGATCACATGACCATCTAACTCCGCCTGTGATGGGATTGGGAAGTTCTCGATAGAGATCGTAATATTTTTCCCCTTTGCCTGAACAAAATATGCATCCTTTGTTACAAAAGCAAAACCGTTTGCACTGATATTATCCAACTTTCCATGGAAGACCTCTCCTGTTTCTGCAATCTTAATCGTACATGGATTCGTCAGATCCATACGTGGATATTTCCGTCGGTTCTGGATCTGTGGGCGGGAATTGAGCACTACTTCATAGGTGCCTGCAGTCTTTGTATCCCGGATCAATACATTCTTCCAGCAGTATAATACATTACCGACTGTAACCTGAAGCTGACACTCTGTCTTGGCAGTAAGCTCTAATCTGCCATGCAGAGACAGCATAAGTCCTGCCTCTAACAGGCTCTGTACCTCTCCATGAAATTCCAGTCCACCGTGTCCTGTTTCAAGAATGATCTTTGCCTTCATGCCCGGCACAAGATCATCCAGTCCCATAAAGCCTCCAATACCAAGTTCACACATCAGCTTCTGGATAACATCCTCGATATTATCGATATTGGTTGCACTTTCCTCATACTTGCTCAGCATACGCTTGCTGATCTCATCAGAGTCCAGAATACAGGCTCCGACAATATCTACAATCGATGCCACCTGCTCCATATTCGTTACAAGCTGCTGGTTAGAAGTCTCTACTTCCTTCATGGCTGTATCAATAACCTGGATATGTTCTCCAAGCTGTGCGGAATCCGCTGTGATCTTGCTTACATTTTCTCCCGTCTGCGTTACCTTCTCTAAGGTCAGCTGGATCAGGCGAAGTGTCTCTTCAATCGAGGATGTCATCTTACCGGAGATCTCATCTAACCGTGCAAGTGCCTCTGTGATCTGACCGGAAGATTCCTTTGTCTCGGTACTCAGGGTACGAATCTGCTCTGCAACTACCGAGAAGCCCTTTCCTGCTTCTCCGGCACGCGCTGCCTCGATCGAAGCATTCAGCGCAAGCAGGTTCGTCTGGCTCGAAATATTATCGATCGTACCGGTCTCCTGTTTTACGGTTTCAAATTCATTCTTAAATGCCTCTAAAATATGTTCCACTTCTGTGGAAAGTTCTGACATCGTACCAACGGTCTGAACCAGACTCTCCAGATCTACCGAGCTGTCCTGTGCATGTCTGCCGGACTCTGCCGTCAGTTCAACCATATTATTGATCAGGGATGCGACATTTTCTACCTGCGAACTGATATCCGTTGTCATCTCCTGTGATGAGGAGGTACGATCCTGCAGCTGCTCATTATTATCGCTTAACTTATCCATTCCCTGTACGACAACATCGGAACCATGCTTATTCTCTGTTGCCAGTTCACGGACAACGGTAATGCCGTCCATGATCGTATTGCTCGCTGTCTTTACCTGCTCTACCGTTGTGATCACGCGGCTTAAGTCCGCCTTAATACTATCTGTCAACGCACCATCGGATTCCACCAGATGATGGATTGACATAACATATCCGATATAACAGAGTATAATACAGGATACCTGAAGCTGGTAATTCTTCATATCTGATGCAGAATTACAGCCTAAGACCATCAGGCGGTACACAATGCTTATAATGATACTTATCGTATTTGCGATACCACAGCCGATCATAAATCTCTGGTTCTTGTATAAGACCAGCAGACTGACTACCGGCAGTATATACGTAAATGCGATCGGTGATTCTGTTGTACACAACAGGAATGTATAAAAGATTCCATATCCGATCACCAGATCAAACCGGTAGCGGTCATCTGCCTTGCCCTTCACACGTAATAAAATATCTCCTGCGAAAAATGGGATCCAGCATAACAGTAAAAAGATCACATACTGATTCGCCGGATATAATCCGTTTGACATATCTGTGCCATAATTTGCTGACAGTAAAATTGCAAATACAAGCCAGATCCGTCTTGCTTTTATATTCGCTTTTGCCTGAAACTCTTTTTCGTCATAGTTCATACCGTTTCTTTTCCTCCGTTGTAAAACCTGTTTCTAGTTTATCCCCAAAACACTTTTTTTTCAAGGTAATCGTGTGAAATCCCCTGTCTGTTTTCGCCTATGAAAGGTCCTTTTTCTCCCTTATCAGTGTGGCTAAGACAACTGCCATGGCAAGCAGCATACAAAGCCATATTTCCGGCTGCGCCGTATCTTCTGTCCGGATTGTGGAATGCGGATGATTCCGACCATCTGTACTGCCCGTCGTCTGATCCGTTATTCCCGGTTCAGCCACCGGTAATGCAGGATTCTTTCCATCTGCGATTATTTCCTGTCCGATGTCCTTATGCTTCGTATCTTCCGGTCCGTTGTTTTCCTGTTCGGTGTCCGGATGCTTCGTATCTTTCTTCCCCGGATCCGGCTTTTCAGAAGCAGGTTCTTCCGTATCCGTGCTTCCGGGATCCGGTTTTTCGGAATCTTTTTCCGTTTCTGTTTCCCTGCCCGGATCCGTATCTGCTTTCTTCCAGATCCGGACCTCGGTTGAAAACAAAAGGCTGTGATCATATACCGAATAAACACTTATTGTAGCTTTTCCTTCCTTTTGGCCCTTGATGGTTCCATCTGCATGCACCGCCGCTATTTTTTCATCCGAAGAAGTAAAATAAATACTGTCCTCTGCTGCCCCATCCGGATAGGTCCGCAATGCAAGCCGGATTGTTTTTCCCGGCTCACAGACCAGCTTTTTCGTACTATCTTTTAACGTCACCCGCGTTACCGGAGTCCGTACCGTCACCGTATAACTTGCAGATATTCCGCTGCCGTCTGCAAGTGTCGCTGTAATCGTTGCAGATCCACTCTTTTTTCCGCTGACCACCCCTGCTTCATCCACAGATGCCACCGAAGGATCCGAACTTGTCCACACAAGCTTTTTTTCTGTCGCATTCTCCGGTGTAACCGTAACAGAAAGCGGTAACGTATCTCCCTTCCAGAGATGATCCGATGCTGCCGATATGGACAATCCGGTTGCCGGAATCCGGACATCATTCGTAAATGCCTTGATCCTTGCGGACGCACCCGATGCTGCAAGATCACTCCAGCCTCCACCGGTGTATGCAAAACTCTGTCCTGCCTGTACCTGATTCGTGAAACGGATCCAGTTTCCATTCTGATAACTAAGATCTGCGAAATAATCTACTGCTTTGCCGGATGACTTCGATAAAGTCACAACCACGCTGAAGGTATCCCCCGCCTGTAAGAGAGGCTTTTCGTCCAACGGAACCGTATAATATCCGACAAATGATGTCTTTCCAGTCACCGGCTGTGTCAGAAGTGCTTCCCCGCTCGTGGGATCTGCTGCATCTGAAGGATTCCTGTAGATCTGGATGCTGTAATCCACACTGACCGCATATAACGCAAACGAAACCGCATCTAAGGTCTCAGCTCCGGCCGGAGTGTCAGATGGCACCTTAAAGACATTTGCTACCGAACCGCCGCTTGCTACCTGATAACCGGTACTATTCGTTGCACTGTTGATATATGCTCCCGCACTTCCATCGTACTGATAGATATGCACATAATTATCTGCGCTTTCAAATGCAAAGACAAATGCCTTTGCAGAACCCTGTATTAACGCATGGTCATCATAAGAGATCCAGAAATATCCATCATCTCCCCATCCGGTTCCCATGCTGTTTTTTGCAAGCCAGGCTCCATCGATTCCCGGATCACTGTTAAAATTACTTCTGCTGTATGTATCATTCCATCCGACAATCTGCACCGCATGGTTCACCCGCTTGGTCTTTACTGTCGTATTATCATACCAGTCGCAGTAATACGCGTTATTTGCAGCATTATAGCAGGAATTACCATAGTACATCGAGATTGCAACCGAGCCATGTTCCATGATCATGCGCTTGACATTCTTCTGATCTGCTGCCAGATTGATCCAGTATGCCTGCTGCAGATGCACACTGTCCGGGTAATCCCCGGTCGTCACCTCTTCATCCTCCCACTGCTCATCCGTAACATCCGCAACCGTCTGCGCAGACGCTATGCCATACCAGTCTGCCAGTCCAAAAGTCGTAAATACATGATTGCCTCCGACTCCGGTGTAACTGCCAAGTGGTGTTGTCGCATCTCCATCGGTATTGCCCATCTCATCCTGTGGCATATGATAAAACGCGTATGCCAGATGCTCCTCTGAGAGATCAAGTGACTCTGCATCCGGAATCTGTCCATCCACCGGCGTATTGTTCTTCAATACACTTGTCTCAGCCGTTGACACTGCACTGTAGGTCCAACAGGTATTATCCACCTGTGTCTTTGCTTCTGTCACATATCCGTACAGACGGCTGTCATAGGCTCCCGGTATCGCAGACTGTGATGCACCCTGCGCCATACGTCCCGGTTCCTGCTGCCCAAAAGCTGCATAGGTCTGTATGGAATCTTCATCCAGAGCCGGAACCACAATATCATCCCCGATATAATCAGAAAATATCTCTTCCGTTACCGTCTCCGTATCTCCACAGGATGCGATTCCACTGTCCTCCGGATCCGCACGCCGGACACCGGCTGCCAGAAACATTCCCGCACACAGTGCAAAAACTGTTACGCTGCCCAAGATTCGCTTTTGCATGCTGTCTCTTACTCCTCTGTATCTTTTACAACGATCTCTCTTGCATCTAAGATCACCTGATCGCTGCCTTCGCGCTTCAACGACAGTAACAGCTCAAAGAGCCGGTGGATCTTATCCACTAATACCGCGGATGCCTCCACTGCATAGGGTGCAAGCTCATCCAATGCAAAGAGCCGCATTGCAACCGGTGGTAAAAATACAAGGTTAATCGTTCTTGTCTGTTCCCCGGACTTTTCGATATTTTCATAGGTGATCATACAAAAATCTGCCCCACGGAAGTTACAACTGTATGCGGTGTAACATTCATCTACCATCCAGGTCTTTCCGTCTGCCTCTACAACCGGTTTCTCTTCCTCCTTCTGATATTCGGAAGTTGCAAATTCCACCTGCCATTTCAGCTTCTCTTGCGATGTTTCTTTTATCATATCCTCTAAGGTCACACATAGATTCTCTGCTGTCATTTTTATCCTCACTTCTATACAAATACGATACACATTCCTGATGATGTAAAAATATATCCTCACACTACAGTTATGTACAATTATACTACTTTTTTCCACGTTCGTCACCTGTTATGCATCACTTTTCCATCAAAGTACGTATACTTTTTCTTTTCTGTGTTCATACTGAAAATAACGTCTGCCGGTGCACACCCGGCATTCAACTTCCGGATACGCCAAAAACGCATACCGAAGCAGGAATACCACGAAAAATGTGGTGCTATCTACAGACAATGTGTGCAGAAATGAGGATATTATGATACTTACACAAAAAGAAACTTCCTTACTCGAAGACATTCAAAAGCAAGAGCAGCTCTGCGTCGAAAAGTATGAAAAATGTGAATCCGAAGCCTATGATCCACAGCTGAAATCACTTTTTTCCTCCATTACCGACACGGAAAAGAAGCACCTTAACACCATAACCGACATTTTAAACGGCAATACCCCGACCGTGAATGTTGCACAGGATACCGCCAGTCTGCCGGATTCCTTCCGTCCGGTCTATGGTACACTGACCTCTGCCGAAGAAAAGGAACATGACAAGTTTCTCTGCTCCGACAGTCTTGCAACCGAAAAGCACGTTTCCTCCGTCTACAACACCAGTATTTTTGAATTCTCAGATGAGAAGGTGCGCCATGCACTAAACGGCATTCAGGCAGAGGAACAGCATCATGGCAAGATTCTCTACGATTATATGCATACCAACGGTATGTATAATTAATGATCCAATTGCATAAAAAGACAGGACAGAAAAGCGGTTTGTGAAAAGCTTCCTGCCCTGTCTTATGATTTACATATCAGCGTCCCGGTTAAATATAAATGATCTCGATTCCGCTGAAGCTGACCGATCCTGTGATCGTAACTACCGGTGAACCATTTGTCTGTGGGTGGTTCTTTTCCGTAATCCCTGCCAGGGATACACTCGCCCGGTCGGTAATCACGTTCCACTCTTTTGGAATATAAAGCTCCATGCCGGAAAACGAACAATGTACATTGATCTCGGCTGATCCGTTCTGGATCATGGCATTGTCAAAGTATACCTTCATTGCTCCAAAGTTACACGTTAGGTCTGCCCTGCGGAAATCATCGGAATTGATGTACTTGATGCTGGAACCAAAGGTAACACCGTAATGGATCTCACAGCCGTCTTCCTCATTTACCGTAGTCGCATGATCCTCAAATCTATATTCTTCTTTTTTCCATTTTCTTTCATGCTGCTTATGAAAAATGATATTCAGACCAATGCTTCCTAACAATGCTGCACCAAGTACCGGCCATGGTGTGATTGCCTCTATATGCAGTTCCTTCGAAAACAGGATTGCCAGAAATGCAAGTGAAAACAACATTCCGGTAAATTCCACATGAAACAGGCTTTTCAGAAAACAGCCTGCCAAAAATACCGCAAGGACCAGTGTAAATACATTCATATCCTTCAGATAGCCCATCCGGCTTACCAGAATAAATACGGCACCGAGAATGAAAAACAATCCCCAAAATAATTTGTCTAATTTTTTTCCCATAACTTAACCTCTTTCCTCTAGGCGGTCCTTCAACGGCTTATAGTAGCGTCTGGACACATAGACTTTCTTATATGTATTCTGAAACGAAACAATGCTTGCAGATGAGAGATCATCAATTTCTACTCTTATCTTCATATCTGCTCCCGCATTGTGCAGTTTATGCTGCTTTGTTGTTACAAATGCCATTTTAACAACTTTTTTCCCGATGTAAACTGTTTTTCCGTAAGCGGTCGGTTTCCGGCGGTAAGCGGTAATGATCTGCAGGCAAACGTACCCGTCATTCAAATAAAAATGCACAGACCTCTTCGGCTGTCATCTGACGGATACCGCTCTCATCCGATAGAACCGTATCGCTCCACCGCATCTGTGCTGACGTATCCAGATAGTTGTGATCAACACCACACTCCGGATATCTGTTGTACCAGTCCGGATAATAGCTGCTCATATATTTTCTGGCAAGATCTACTGCCTGGCTGTCACTGCCATCCGTATTTCTCGTTCCACTGATCCGTACTCCGGGCGGACTTGCATGCATCAGAAGGACACTGCCGTCCTCACACATGCCAAGAGACATCCAGACATGCCCCTTCATACTCATAATATCGCCTGCCTGCCAGTCTGTCACACTTCCTGCCGGAGTATAACTGCCCCAGCCATATCCTGCAAAGTTCTCTGCCATGGTCGTTGCCTTCTGCACATAGCCCATTTCCTGATCCTTCGTATGGAACACATTATAGACCAGCCAGCCGATATAGCCGGAACAGTCTAAGCCATTATGGATCTGGTATCTCGTATTCTTATAATTATACGACGCATCCTGCGCGGCTGCATACGACGCCCATGCCGGACTCACACCGATACTGACTGCCTCGATGCCGGCTCCGGTATCTTCCTCATTCCAGCCACCGCCCCAGATATACATCGTAGTCCCGACCGGCTGCTTTGCTGTATAGAGCAGATTCTCCATCGACTGTAAGCCCGCCTGTGGCAGTGTATAGTCCGGTTCTTCTTCCTGCCCGGTATCGGATAGACCGGTTTCACTTTCACTCTGCACCTCTATATCCTGTACTTCTTCACCTTGTGTCTCCGTGTCCTGCCCTGCCATATCCACTACATCTGTATCCGCAGTTTCTTCTTCCTTCGTATCCATCTTAGCAGCTTCCTGCTCCACTTCAGGGACATCTGTCTGCATCTGCGTTTCCGCATCCGTCTGTACCGACTGCTGCTTTCTGCATCCGGTAAGCAACAGTCCGAATGCCAGTAATAAGATTGTTTTTTTCACGTTTTTACTCCTGATAGAAAAATTTAATAGAATTTTTACGTTCTCTTTCGTCCTTTTTTATACCTATCTGATATACTCATATATATTAGCAATTTGAGGGGTACTTGTAAATGAAAAGAAATCGCAGATCCAAAAGTAGAATTTCAGAAATAGAAGAAACCGACATTATCGTCGAAGAAGATACCATCGCCGTTACGGAGCTTATGCCGCTTGGCGGTATGGCAAATGATAATATGCGTACGATCGCTGACATGACTGAACAGTTTACCTACAGCATCGACCCGATCTTACGCATGTACAATGCAGCCATGAGTGCAACGACCGCAAGGCTTGAGATCATCAAGGACGAATTCCACTACCGGAATCTCCGCTGTCCGATCCATCATATTGATACGCGGTTAAAGTCCGCAGGCAGTATCCTTGGCAAGCTTGAGAAAAAAAATCTCGACCTTACCCTGTCGGCTGCCTGCAACAATATCTATGACATCGCCGGTGTCCGCATTGTGTGTCCGTACATCAAGGATGTATATCTGATCCGTGACCGTATCTTAGCACAGGATGATCTACATATCCTTGAGATCAAGGACTATATTGAAAAGCCAAAGAAAAACGGTTACCGCAGTCTGCACATTATCATCCGCATCCCGGTTTACTTTATGAACAAAAAGCAGTTCGTTCCGGTGGAACTTCAGATCCGGACACTTGCGATGGACTTATGGGCAAGCTTAGAGCACGACATCCGTTACAAGTCCATCAATAAGGATGTGGACGTTGACTTTGCCGGAGAACTGTTTCAATGCAGCGAACTGATCTATCAGGCAGAGGAAAAAATGGAGGCTATGAATGAGGTCTTAGAGAATCATTGATCCGCACCATTTAACAGCAGACGGATTGCATCGACCGTCTGCTGCTTCTGACTCTGACCGGTAATAAGCGGCTCTCCATCGCCCTTTTGTTTTCCATAATCCGCAAATATGGCATGGTTGCCGCCCTCAATGCAGACTTCTGTTGCATTCTCCGGTAACAATGCCTTTCCATCCTCTAACTTTTCCCGGTTTAACACACCATCCTCACTTCCATAAACCGTAAGCACCTTCAATCCACTGTCACGCAGATCCTTTGTCGGATAGGCTGCAAGCAAGACCAGTCCGGTCAGATCTTCTGTATGCTTTGCCGCATAATCTGCTGCCATTGCACCACCTAAGGAATGACCCGCCAGATACCAGTGCTCATAGTCATAGGTATCTAAAATATCATCTGCGCGGTTGACTCCGAATATCGCAAGATTGCATGGCATATGTAGTAAAAAGCAGTCAATTCCCTGACTGGCAAGCTCATACATCAACGGTGCATATGCCGTATACTCCACCTTTGCACCCGGATAAAAAATAAGAGCCTCTGTTTCTCCTTTTCCATCAAAAAACAGACCATTCCCGATACCGGTTACCGTAACAGTATCATCACTCTTTAAATACGGTGCAGTTTCATCGGCGTCCGCATGATAATAATCGTTCACATACCAGACACTTCCACCGGCGATCACCACCAGTAAAAAAAGTAAGACCAGACCTATTCTCTTTTTCCAATTCAATTTCTTTTTCAACTGTTTTTCCATACCCTTTCCTTATGATGTGATATAATAATTTCGTCAAGCAGATAAGCAACATGACTGCTTGCAGTCACTGTTGTTTATCTATTTGACGAATAAACAAACATGAACAAGTAGGGCAAGCTGTTACGAAATAACTGCCCAGGAGGTTTCTATGAATACCGATACACTCACCACATTCCTAAAGCTCTCAGAGATCCGCAACTATACCCAGACCGCACGCCAGCTTTTTGTCGCACAGTCTACGGTCACGAACCGGATCTTCGAGTTAGAAAACGAATTAGGCTTTCCACTCTTCGTCCGTGAACGCAAGAATTTGACACTTACGACCGAGGGAGAGCACTTCTTAGAATATGCCCGAAGGATCTTAGATCTGGAACGCTCTGCCATTCAGGAGCTGTCGAATCTGAACCATTTTACGCAGTCCCTGCGGATTGGATCTACAAATACGATCTACGAGTGCCATCTGATCCAGCCGCTGCTGGCCTATCAGAAAAAGCATCCGGACATCAGCATCTCAGTCAGTATTGATCACTCCATGCCGCTCCTTCAGATGTTGCAGGATCATATCTTAGATGTAGTCTTTACCTATGTACCGCATGAAAAAAGTCCGATCCTCTCTACTGCCTTCGTAACAGACCCACTGGTGCTTGTCACCGGATGGAAGAATACGGACTTTGCAGAAGGCATCCACCAGAGTGAACTGATCGAAATGCCCTACTATTACTGTGACTTCCCATTTCAGGAGCTTGGCAGCTTTATTAAGAATCTTTTTCCAAAGGGACATCCGTTCCCGCTTACGATGGACCGCAGCGTGAACCTGCTGCCGTTTCTCTTAGAAAGTGATGGCTACAGCTTCCTTCCACAGAGCCTTGTCGCTCCGTATATCCGGGATAAAAAACTGCGCACGATCGCTACGCTTGACTTTACAGTACCACCGGTGCATGGCTATGTCGAATACTGCAAGGACACGCCTGCCGGGAATCTGATCGAAGATCTGACCGCCCTGCTATAGGCAAGTATACCTCCACACAGAATTAAGCTGTCAAATATAGCTTTTTAATGTTGACAGGACAAAATGCAAAAATATGTTGCGCAAACATTTGCAACGCTCATCGTGAACTAACTGCTAACTACAACCATACAAGTTCAGAGGTGGCTTCACTTGTGGTTTTCGTAAGCAGTGGATTTCACTCGAAGCGAAAGGCGCAAATAAAAGTTTGCTTTACATATTTTTTGCATTTTGTCTTTTTCATTTTTATCGGGCATTTTTTGATGCTGACAGCTTAATTCTTACTGTACAAGTTGATCCCCCGCTTCAGCCGGTCAAGTGCTTCAAGGACGACTGCCTTCGGACATGCGAGGTTCATACGTAGGAAATATCTTCCGTTTCCGCGGTACTGGCTTCCGGTTGACAGGTAAAGTCCCGTCTCCTTACGTATAAAGCTGCACAGCTTATCGGTATCATCCGTGATATGACTACAATCTAGCCAGAGCAGATAGGTTGCATGGGATTCGGTCAGTTTCACTTCCGGTAACTGTTCCTGCAAAAATGCTTTCACACACTTCTTGTTTTCCTCAATATAGGCACAAAGCTGCTTCAGCCAATCCTCGCCCTTAGTAAATGCCGCAACGGTTCCATCCACCGAAAGTGTGCCCGGCTCTGCGATCTCATCGGAATTGAGTCCGCGCTCCATCTTCTGCCGGATCGCTTCATCCGGGATCATAACTGCTGCTGACTGTAATCCCGCCAGATTGAAGGCTTTGCTTGCTGCGATACAACTGATACTGTTATTCGCACATACCTCAGAAACAGCCGCAAACGGCAGGTATTCCATTCCCGGTTCAGTCAGGTCACAATGGATCTCATCGGACAATACCAGTACATGATGCTTCTTACAAAGTTCCCCGATCTTTTCTAATTCTTCCCTGCTCCAGATCTTTCCGACCGGATTGTGCGGATTGCAGAGGATCATCATTGTCGTCAGAGGATCGGCAAGCTTTTTTTCCAGATCCGCAAAATCAATCTCATACGAAGTTCCATTGTAGACCAGTTCATTCTCTAGCACATGTCTGCCGTGATTTTCGATCGAGTGAAAGAAGATATCATAGACCGGTGTCTGTACCACGATATTATCCCCGGTATTCGTCATACGCTTTACCGCACAGGAGATTGCCGGTACGACACCGGTACAAAAGATCAGTGACTCTTTTTCGATGGTCAGATGATGTCTCCTCTTCCACCAGTCCTGATATGCCAGATACCATTCCTCCGGTACGATCTGATAACCAAAGATTCCGCTCGATACGCGTTTCGCCAGAGCTTCTGTAATCTCCGGTGCTGTCTGAAAATCCATATCCGCTACCCAGAGCGGCAGTTCATTTTCTGCAATATCCCATTTCAGAGATCCTGTATTTCTTCTCTGACAAATCTGATCAAAATTATAGTTCACGTTTCCTTCCCTCCTGTTTTTTTATCCATTTTTCCCGGTATAACCGGATTAAGAAAATCAGTCCGCGGAAACACAGTTCCACGCACATTGCAACCCATACACCGGTTAGTCCATACGGCTTTACCAGTATCACCGCAAGAAATAATCTGACACACCAGATGCTGAAAAAATTCATCAGACTTGGGATCAGGGTATCTCCTGCACCGCGCAGTGCCCCGGATGCGACAATTGATGCTGCAAACATTGGCTCTGCAAAGGCTTCGATCCGAAGCACATAAGCACCCAGCTCCTGTATCCGGATATCCGGTGTCAGAATCTCCATCATGACCGGTGCCGCCACAAACATGACAGCCCCCGTCACGGTCATCACGGCAATTCCAAGCCAGACCGTCATCCGCGCAAACTTCCGTACCAGTTCCTTTCTTCCTGCGCCAAGACTCTGCCCAACCAGTGTTGTTGCCGCATCCGCGATTCCATAGCCCGGCATATAACAAAGACTTTCTGCCGTGATCGCAAAGGAATTCGCTGCGATCGCTATTGTTCCAAGCGGTGCAACAATACGTGTCGTTGCGATCATTGCGCCACACATAAAAATATGCTCCGCTGCGATCGGTGCTGCGATTTTGACTGCCCGGATCAGATACTGTCTTTTAATCAAAAAGCTGTTACCTCTGACCAGATGAAGATGCTTATCCCGGAAGCAAAGAAAGTACATCATGCATACAGCGATCACAAGCTCGGAAAGCGCAGTACCGAGTGCCGCTCCGGTTACGCCCAGTCCTGCTCCCGGCAGTAATACCTCTTTTCCAAGAAGCATAACTGTCCGTGACGGAAAGATCAACAGTGAGTTAAAAATAACATCCAAAAAGCACATCGCAACATTTAACATGCTCGGCAGCCGCATATTGCCACTGCATTGCAGCATATTGCCTGCCAGCCGGTTTAACTGTATCGCCGGGATAGACAGAATGTAGATCCTGAAATACGACACCGCATCCGCCCGGATCGATACCTCTGCATGAAGCCATCCCGGAAGCGGTCCACTGATCACCATTCCGATCGTAAGCAGGATTCCGCTAAAGAGTACCGCACAAAGCAGGGACTGCTGCAATACACTTCCTGCTTCCTTCATTTTTCCTGCTCCGATCAGTTGTGCGACCTGTACGGAAAATCCGATCGCCGCGGCAGAACATACCCCTCCAAACAGCCACGTCGTGCTCGACACCAGTCCGATCGATGCCGATGCCTCTGCGCCAAGACTTCCCACCATCGATGCATCAATATACTGCATGATGATCGAGGTGATCTGGGCAAGCACTGCCGGCAGGCTTAAACGCAGTACCAAAATCAGTTGTTCCCTTAATGACAGTTCCTGCTGCCCCCGGATCTTACCAAGCAGATGCTTTACCTGATTCTTTTCCTTTTCCATTTTCCTCCTAATCGAGCTGATCCTCTTCTTCTGTCAGAACAAACTGCGTATCTTCTTCCCGCATTTCGGGATTATCAAAAATCACTTCTTCGATCGTCTTCGCCTGGATCTTTCCTGAATATGGATTCTTCACGCTGTCGATCTTACTGTCTATCTTAGCATCTACCGTAGAATATTCAAATGCAAGATTCGTGTTGAGCAGCTTGCAGTCCTTCATCACGATATTGTCCATATAGCACATGCCCTGCTCACTTTCTATGGTACATCCGATCAGTGTGATGTTCTTCGAATTCCATCCAAAATATTCACCGGAGATAAAGGAGTCATAGACCGTCACATTCTCACAGTTCCAGAACGCATCCTTTGAAAGCATTCTTGCATTGCGGATCACGAGATTTTTTCCTCCGTCAAAGGAATAATTTCCATCTAACGTAAAGCCATCAATCTCGGCATCCGTAAGATTCATGCCAAAGTAATCGCCCTTTGCCACGATGTTCTCCATACGGACATTTTTACAGTTCCATAAAGTCTCTTCTGCATGCGGCAGATTGATATTTTTTAAGGTCACATCCGCGCAGCGGCGGAAGGTCTTTGGTGCCTGGATCGTAATATCTGTCATCGTCAGATGGTTCGTATACCAGATGCCGGCTCTTGCCATCTCGAATAATGTACTGTCAGTTACTTCTACATTCTCACAATACCAGAGCGGATATTTCCACTGGAACAGGCTGTGATCAATCTTCAGATCACGGCTTTCCTTTAACGGAGATTCGCCATCTGCAAATGTGCAGTAGGATAAGGTCAGATCCCTACTCTGAAATAATGCTCTTTCACCGGTAAAACGTTCCTGTTCGTATTTTTTCATCTTATTTCGTCCCTTCTGTCTACTTTCATTATCATACTATTTTCCAATCTGTACCACATAAGCCATCCGCTCTGTGTTTACAGACAGACAATGTTCCTCTAGTAAAATAACTTATTTTTCACACTATATCCAATACTTATATTTTATATTCAATAATGCTTAAAAGGCATGGAAAAAGAATGCCTCCCTTTTTCAAAAAAGGAAGACATTCTGATAAACAATACGCTTTTAAAGTGTCTGATCTAAAAATTCTGTCATCTCAAATACAAGTGCATCACAGTGCTGCTTCTTCGGAATCCCCTGATCTCTTGCCTCTGTCAGAAGATCTGCACACTCTGTCGAATGATGCTTCTTACGAAACTCCTGTAACAGTACACTCGCGTCTGACTTATCATATCCATGCATACCAAGGATCATAAAGGCTGCGCTTAATACGCCACAGGTAGAGCCATGCATCATACCGGAACCGAAAAATGCTCCTAGTGCTTCTGCCTGATCCTTTGTTAAATGCAGCTCTTCTGCAAATGGCACTAACAGTGACTGTGCACAGTTATAGTGGTGCTCCACGTTTGCACGAAGCTGTTTTACTTCTTCCATATGACTCTTCATCTGTCTGTATCCTCCGACTACTTTGCATTTGCTTTCTGCTGGAACTTCTCGTTAAAAATGATGAAACGCTCATGCTCGCCTTCACCGATCAGGCCTCTCTCATCGTAGGCTTCTACATGGAATACCAGTCTTCTGCCATCGACTTCTACTAACTCTGTCTTAGCTGTTACCTGCATTCCAACCGGTGTTGCGGATGAATGCTTTACATTCATCATTGTACCGACCGTACCCTGGCCTTCCTCTAACTCACCTGCTACACTCTGGTAAGCTGCCTGCTCCATCAGTGCGATCATACATGGTGTTGCAAATACCTGTAACTCTCCACTTTTCATTGTCGCTGCTGTATTGCTGTTATCTACAACTGTTGCTGCTTCTCCTCTTATGCCTGCTTCTAACATTTTATCCTCCATTCCATTCTAACACTCAAAATCCATACTCAGACGCACCTCGACATTCGGACGTACATAGGTATCTGCCACTGCTACATGCTTCGGATGCGTCTGATACCCTTTCAATGCCTGTTCGTCCGCAAACAGACTGTCCATCATAATATCTGCGGAAGAGGATGGCAGATACTCCGTCCGGATCTGCATTTTCTCTAAGCCATCGATCTGACCTTCGAGTGCCTCTAAGCGTTCCTTGATCTCTTTTTTTGCCTGCTCTTTTTCTGTATCGGAAAGTGAATCCTTTAACTTCCATAAAATCATATGCTTAACCATATTAATCTCCATTCCTGCGCATTTTTTTGCGCATACCAAGTTTGTGCGCAAGCACAAATCTTGTGTGTGAAAAATCTTACTTCTCAAGTGGGATCTTCTTATCCGCTTTTAATATATGGTTCGATAGCCATCCCAGTAAGAATGCAATCAGCTCTTCTAAGTATTCCTGCTGATTGTCATCCACTTCGTCAAGATTGATCTCTGTCAATTTTTCTACAAAGGCTTCGTGGGCGCGCTTCTGCCCCGGTAAGCCTTCATAGCCGATGCGCTCCATATATTCCTCTTCATCCTGAAAATGAAGTACGGTATAATCTTTCAGCTCTGCTAAAATCCGCATGATCTCATCATACTTATCATGTAACAGCTCTGCATGGATCACCTGATCGGTCTCACGGATAATATCAAACAGCCGCTTATGTTCCTCATCTACCAGTGCGATTCCGGTGCGATACTGATCTGTAAATGCGAACGGATCATCTTCTGCTCCGACCGGTGCGATCTTACCGATCATAATATCGCTTCCTAAGATATGATGATACAGCCACTTTGCAAGAAACTGAAGCATATCCTCCAGCACTGCCCGGCTGCCCTCTTTTGTAACCGGTGTCTGCTCCATCTGCTCTACCTTCGCCACAAACTGAGCATGCTCCTTTTTCTGGCGCTCCAACTCCGGATCTGCATGTGCTTCCATATATTCTTCTTCATGGGCAAAATGCTCTGCAGCATATTTCTTCAACGCTGCGATCATATTCTTTGCCAGCTCCACCGAACCATCTGTCTCTTCTAATAACTGCATGGCTTCGTTGATCAGCCCAAACAGTCTCTCATGTTCTTTATCAATGACCTCAATGCCGGTACGGCAATCTTCTGTAAAACGATACATAGCTTCTCCTTTCTTCACGGAACTTATCTATCCCACAGTATACCACATCTGCCTTCCGTTTGTCCTGTTTCTGTTACAGGAAATAGAAAAAAACAATCAGTCCGAGAATGATCCGGTACCAGCCAAACACCTTAAAATCATGCTTTTTGATATAACTCATCAAAAACTTGATGACCAGCACAGATACTGCAAATGCAACTGCCATACCAAGGATCAGGACAAGCAGCTCCGCACTTGAAAAATGCAGTCCGAATTTCAGGATTTTTAATACACTTAAGCCAAACATAACCGGTACGGCAAGGAAAAAGGTAAACTCTGCTGCCGCCACTCTCGAAACACCGATCAGAAGTGCACCGATGATCGTGGCACCGGATCTTGAAGTACCCGGAATGATCGAAAGCACCTGAAACATCCCGATCCAGAATGCAGTCTGATAGGTAATATCCTGCAGTGTCTGTATCTTCGGCTTGCGCCGTTTATTCCAGTTTTCAATAAAAATAAAAGCAATTCCATAAAAAATCAGTGCGATCGCGATCACGACCGGAGTATGCAGATGCGCATCGATATAATCATCAAAAAGAATCGTTACGATTGCCCCCGGAATACAGGCAACCACAACCTTAAACCACAGGGAAAAAATATCCTTTCTGATCACAGGCTTCGTTTTATCCTTGCACTGGAACGGCCACATCTTCTTCCAGAAGATCAGGACTACGGCAAGGATCGCCCCTAGCTGTATCACCACAAAAAACATATCCTTAAAGGAATCACTCATATCCAGTGAGATAAATTCATCCACCAACAGCATATGTCCGGTACTGCTGATCGGCAGCCACTCGGTAATTCCCTCTACAATTCCCAAAAAGATCACTTTTAAAATCTCAATAAAATCCAGTATCATAACTTTGCTCCCTTTTCTAATTATTAAATATCATCATTTTTCTGTTCCGCAAGCATTTGCAACACTCTTGCGTAACTAACTATCAGTCACAACCATACCAGTTCAGATGAAGCTGATTTTATCAGACATCTGGTTCCTGCTGTCCCTTGTATTTGTGAAAGATCAGGATAAAACATAGCAGATGCACCCCAGCGGTCAGTATCCAGGAGATCGGATAAGAAATATACAGACAGGGCAGTGTCCGCTTTGCCGCAAACACCGTGAAGATCCAGATCACACGGAAGCCACATGCACCTGCCAGTGATACGATCATCGGCAGGATCGACCGTCCCATGCCACGGATGCTGCCGACGAATACATCCATAATGCCACACAGACAGTACGTCGTGCTGATCACACTCATACGAAGGATTCCGTAATGGATCACCTCTGCATCCGAAGAATAGATCCGAAGCAGGTAACTGCTTGCAAGATATGCCCCGTTTCCAAGCACAAGTCCTACCGTTGTAACACAGATCAGACAACAGCCTAAGATCTTGCCGATCCGGTTGTAATATTTTCCACCGAAGTTCTGGCTCGTGAAGCTGACCGAGGTCTGGTAAAACGCATTCATGGATGTATAGATAAATCCCTCGATATTCGCACCTGCGGTATTTCCTGCCATCGCAATCTCGCCAAACGAGTTGACGGAGGACTGGATCAGGACATTCGATGCCGCAAAGATCACGCCCTGCATGCCTGCCGGAATACCGATCGTCAGGATACGCTTCAACTTGCTTCCCGTGATCCGAAGCTTGCGTAAGTCTAACCGTATCATGCCGTCGTACTGCATCAGACACCGCAGGATCAGAGCTGCCGACACACTCTCCGAAATCACGGTTGCCAGTCCGACCCCCGCAACGCCCATACCAAAGACAATCACAAAGACCAGATTTAAGATCACGTTGATCACACCGGAAACCACCAGATAATAGAGTGGTCTTTTCGTATCTCCGACTGCCCGGAGGATTGCACTTCCGAAGTTATACACCATCGTTGCCGGCATTCCTGCAAAATAGATCGTCAGATATAACACGGACAGGTTCAGTACATTCTCCGGTGAATCCATCAGGACTAACATCGGCCTTGACAGAAACACCCCTACTAAGATCAGCAATCCTCCGCTGATCATACTTGTCAGGATGGCTGTATGGACAGTCTGCGATACCTCTGTCTGCTTTCCTGCCCCATAGAACTGTGCCACAACAACATTCGTTCCAACCGATAAGCCGATAAACAGATTGATAAAAAGATTGATCAGCGAAGTCGTCGAACCTACGGCTGCCATCGCATTGCTTCCCGCAAATCTGCCCACAACAATAATATCTGCCGCATTAAACAGCAGCTGCAAAATTCCGGAAAGCATGACCGGTACCGCAAATACTATGATCTTTCCAAACAACGAACCATGACACATGTCTATCTCATTCGATTTTGTCTTTCCCGTTCCCATCTCATTCGTCTCTTTTCCTGATTCCAATTCCGATACGTTTCTTATTCTTAGATAAAGTCTTCGATCAGATGACGCATACGTGAGCTTCTTAGCTTCCGCAATGCCTTCGATTCAATCTGACGGATACGCTCTCTGGTTACATTTAATTCCACGCCGATCTCCTCTAAGGTCTTTGGCTGTCCCGATACCAGTCCGAAACGTTCAATGATAACCTCGCGTTCCCTGTCACTTAAGATACCAAGCATCTGATCGATATTTTCCCGTAAATGAGCCTGTTCTGCTGACTCCTCCGGAGAGATCATCTTATCATCTGCAATAAAGTTTGCAAGGGTGGAATCTTCCTCATCACCGATCGTCATATCTAGTGAAGAAGAATCCGATGCATACTGCATGATCTCAAGCAGCCGTTCCTCGCTGATCTTTAACTCTTTTGCAAGCTCAGAATGACTCGGCTCTCTTCCCATCTCAAGTGTCATGTTCTTCTGTGTACGCGCCACCTTATTGATCTCCTCGACCATATGTACCGGCACACGGATGATCCTTGACTTATCTGCCAGTGATCTGGTAATCGCCTGCTTGATCCACCAGGTTGCATAGGTACTGACTTTAAAGCCCTTTTCATAATCATATTTTTCAATGCCCTTGATCAGACCAAGATTTCCCTCCTGTATCAGGTCAAGGAAGGTCAGACCACGTCCGGTATAACGCTTTGCAATGCTGACAACCAGACGAAGGTTACAGTTTACCAGCTCATCAAAGGCAGCCTTATCACCTTCGTTCTTCCGCTGTGCAAGCTCCATTTCGCGTTCCTTGGATAAAAGCGGATAACGTCCGATCTCCTTTAAATACAGACGTACCGGATCTTCTGTGCCGACACCGTCTAACCATGCAGACTCATCCATCTCTTCATCCTGCGAATCATCATAATCATATGATGGTTCACTCTGGCTGCTTCCATGGAAGCCTCCCTCATCCATCAGATCTTCCCTGCTCTTATCGGAAGTCTCAAAACTGTGCTTTGCATAGATCTGCTCAGAAAAATCGGTATCTAAAAGTCCGGACATGGAAATATCCTTATCCATTAAGATACCATCCATATCCGCATCTAATTCATCCTCCGCTTCTGTCATGGCGGAAGCTTCCATATCCTCCTCTTCCATGACTTTCTCACTCTGCATCTGAACCTTCTTTTGTGTTTTCATTTCTGCCTCTTTTATTCTGGCCTCTTCTATTTTAGCTGTCGCTGCTTTTGGCTGCACTGCTGCCTGAGTCTTTGTTTCCTGCTTCTGAACCGGCTGCTTCTTCTCCTGTTCGCCGACGGACTGTGCTTTCTTCGCTTCCGCACCCTTTAAAACCTCGATCTGGCATCCCTTCATATAGGCATGAATCTGGGCAATCTGTATCTCGGAGAAAGCAACGCCCGGAAAAGCGTCTAAGATCTCCTGTTCCGTCAGTACATTCCCCTTCGTCTTTCCGATTTCCACCAGTTCATTCATTTTATTCATAAATATTTTTTCTGCAGACATAATATTCACCTGTGTTTCTCTTTTGAAATTAACATGCAGAAATCAGTTTATCATAAGCTGTAGGTTTTTCAATCCATATCCGCAAATTTTTTCAGATTCTTTTTGGAAACTTTAAAAGACAGACAGAAAAAGAACCCGGCTTTCGCCAGGTTCCTTTTCTGTTGATGTATATACTACTAAGGGGATACCTTCCTTCGCATTTTTCTTAGTTGCTGATTTGATAAAAGCCTTTATTTTCAGCATTCTCTGATTATCTGTCGTTTTGCTCTAAACTGAAATTTCCAGTCAGATTCCCAGCCTATTTTTCAATAAATCATACCTGTCTTGACTTACTCACATCTTTTTTCAAGATGTTCCTCCACCAGATGTATGATTTCTTCTGCTGCCTCTATTTGTTCTTCTGTATCACTTTTTACTGCAATATAAAAAACATCATAATCACTGGCATGTCGAATTTCCTGTGCCTCTGAAATCATTCGACCTATCTTTCTTGGAAACACTTCCGTGCGTACGTAATTCTTATTGAAATATGCTATTGTATCCTTGTGACGCTTAAATGCAACATTCTCCAGAGAGAGTACTGCCGCTACTGCATGAAATATCGCATAATAAGCTCTGTTGTTCGCAGCCTTCAAAAGTCCTGCTGAAAAATTTAATTGTGCAGATTTCAAATCATCCCTTGCCTGCTGCAACCGCCCTTTTGCCAAATCCTGTACATATCCAGACTCCTTCTCATCAGCCATTTATCTCAATTCCCTCCTTTGCCACGTTATTATAAAACGGGTAATTCGGTATCCAGATTTTAAAATGCTCTGCATTCTTTACAATCGGCATAATCTCAGAGTCATATTTCTCATTGATATCATAGGTATAATCTCTTACCGCTCTCATATATTGATGTATCATATCATCATCACATTTTACCAATATCATAATATCTATATCGGAATCAAGACGATTATCCCCCCTCGCATACGACCCATACAAAATCGTTTTCTCATAATCACATCCAAAAATGTTTTTTATTCCATTAACATATTCTCTCAAAATATTAGATATACTTACTGGCATTCCGCTTCCCCCTTTCTTTTACATTCCTATTTAAATTATAATGTAATCTCTGCAACTATTCAATAGACTTGTTATCAGCTTTCTCTGCCTCACAAAAATCTGATATCTTCATACTCTGCTTTCTAATATAGTCTGGCTATAACTTCAAATAATGCATTGTCGTCTCAATACTCGTATGTCCGACGTTTGTCTGCACTACCTCTAATAGCACGCCTCTTATCCAAAATCGATTTGAATCACTTAAGTCCTGATGCACTGTCCTCATACAAAAATATTTTTCACTCGGAATATAAATAATATCTGCATTTTGAGAAATAAAACTCTTATGAATAGTCCGTACCTTCTTGAATACAAACTTTAAATGACTGCTTATATGCATAATACATATTGGTTAATGGCAATGAATACATTTTATATCTCCTATTCCCATCGTCTTTTGTCATATTATAACATACTTTTTTATATGTACTTTCATTAATCTCGTTTGAAATCTCCCTTATTAAATATAAACCTTGTAAAAAAATCCTCTCAGCTATTGATTTTCCCATATAGGCAGCAAAAGACCCAGGCTCCCGCCTGGGTCTTCTGCTGTTGATGTATATACTACTAAGGGGATTAGATAATTACTAATCTAATCGCAATTAGATTAGCACATATTAATGTAATTCTCTTGGAACAAAGTCCGGATAGGAGGACTCTAATCCATGCTCGGTAGAATCTAATCCTTCGATTTCTTCTTCTCTGGTTGTTCTAAGACCGATGGTCTTCTGTAATACCTTAAAGACGATGAACATTGTAATTGCTGTCCAGGAAGCTACACAGACAACACCAAGTGCCTGGATTGCCAGATGATGGATGCCACCACCGTAGAATAAGCCATCCTTATAATCGAAGAAGCCTACCATAAATGTTCCAAACATACCGCAGACACCATGTACGGATACTGCACCAACCGGATCATCGACTTTTAACTTATCCTCGATAAAGTATACGGAACAGGTACAAAGAATACCTGCAAGAGCACCAATGATGAATGCTCCGATTGCATTAACATTTGCACATCCTGCGGTAATCGCTACCAGACCTGCCAGAGATCCGTTTAACGACATTGAAATATCAGGCTTGCCATTCTTGATCCAGGTAAAGATCATTGCGGAACAGGTTGCTGCTGCTGGTGCGATCGTTGTTGTTGCAAAAATCTGTGATAACTGTAAGGTATCGGTTGCTGCTGCACCATTGAATCCATACCATCCGAACCAGAGGATGAATACACCGAGTGCACCGACTAACATATCATGTCCAAGAATAGGTTTTGATTTTCCGTTTTTGTCATATTTACCAATACGAGGTCCAAGCATTGCTGCACCGATGAAGGCTGTGATACCACCTACCATATGGATTGCACAGGAACCTGCAAAGTCTGTAAATCCAAGATCTGTCAGCCAAGGTGTGCCGCCCCAGATCCAGTGTGCCTCAATCGGATATACGACAAGGCTGATCACAAAGCTGTAAATACAATATGTAATGAATTTGGTACGCTCTGCCATTGCACCGGAAACGATTGTTGCGGCAGTTGCACAGAATACCAGGTTAAATACGAAGTTTGACCAGTCTGTTGTTGCAAAATCTGCAAATGGGTCAAGACCCCATCCGGCAAATCCGCCATCTCCACACAGCAGGTTATAACCTAACAGGTAGAATGCAACGGTACCAAGACAAAAGTCCATTAAGTTCTTCATAATGATGTTACCAGTGTTCTTTGCTCTGGTAAATCCGGCTTCTACCATACAGAAGCCACACTGCATAAAAAATACTAACGCTGTTCCCATAAGGAACCAAACACTCATATCCATAATTTATCCTCCTTATACTCAACAAAAAAGGAGATAACACAGTACGACAGAATTCGTCCTGTAATTATCTCCTTTGATAATCAATTACTCTCATATTCATTTTTCACTTTCTATAACTATCCTCGTTTGTGGAATCCCGACCACATGTCTATACATCAAGCACATTTTACCTTATAAGGCTTTTTCTCCATGCTCACCGGTACGGATACGGACAGCATCCTGGACATCATAAACGAAAATCTTACCATCACCAAAGTTACCGGTGTTGATCTCATCTACAACCTTGTCAATGACTTCCTCTGCCTTGTCATCTGCGACAACTGTCTCAACCTTGATCTTCGGCAATAAGGTTACATTGTAAGATGCTCCACGGTAATTCTTAATGATACCCTTCTGATTACCATATCCCATACTGTTTACAATATTCAGTCCATTTACTTCACATCCCTCAAGAACTCCCTTTAAGTCCTCAAGCTTTTCCGGTTTGATAATAATCTCTAACTTTTTCATACTTTACATTACCCTCCTCTTCTTAGCTATACATATATTATATTACCTGACATCCTCCCCTTACAAGTCCATGCTTCTGCCCTTGGGAGGATGCCATGTGATATCAGATTAAATTATACTTCGAAGATCAGATCTCCATAAGATGGCATTGGCCAGATATCCTTGTCAACAATCATCTCTAACTTGTCAACCGGTGCTCTTAATGCATCCATAGCTGTCTTTACTTCATCTCTGTAGAATACAGCCTGAGCTCTTCCTTCTTCCATCGTTCCACCCTTATCGGTAGCTTCGATCAGTTTTGCAAGTGCAACCTTTGTCTCAGAAAGCAGATCAGATACCTCTGTTAACAGCTCTGTCTGTACGCTGATGTCTGCATCGCATACTGCCTTAACAGCATTTGCAGAGGTTGCAAGCTCTGTTGTATATTTGATAACTGCCGGAATGATCTGTTTTCCTGCAATATCGATCATTGCCTTTGCTTCGATGTTGATCTCCTTTGCGTAGGTCTCGTACTCGATCTCTACACGGGAATCAAGCTCTGCCTTGGTGAATACACCGAACTTCTCGAATAAAGCAACTGCTTTTTCTGTATTTAAGGATGGGATTGCATCTACCATAGACTTGATGTTTGGAAGTCCACGTTTCTCTGCTTCTGCTACCCACTCATCAGAATATCCATTTCCGTTGAAGACGATTCTCTGATGCTCAGTTGCATATTTCTTGATCAGATCATGTACAGCCAGATCGAAATCATCTGCCTTCTCAAGAACATCACATGCCTCTGCAAATGCTTCTGCTACGATCGTATTTAATACGATATTCGGCTGTGCAATAGAATCCTGGGAACCAACCATACGGAACTCAAACTTATTACCGGTAAAGGCAAATGGTGATGTTCTGTTACGGTCTGTTGCATCCTTCATAAAGTCCGGAAGTGTCTTAACACCTGTCTCTAATCTCTCACCGGATAAGCTGTGTGTTGCTTCACCTGTGCTGATAAGCTGTGTAAGTACATCCTGTAACTGCTCTCCTAAGTATACGGAAAGGATTGCAGGCGGTGCCTCGTTTGCTCCTAATCTGTGATCGTTTCCGACATCGGCTGCTGACTCACGGAGAAGGTCTGCATGAACATCAACTGCCTTTAAGATACAGGTTAATACCAGTAAGAACTGGATGTTATCATGTGGTGTCTTGCCCGGATCTAATAAGTTGATTCCATCATCGGTTGTGATAGACCAGTTGTTGTGCTTACCGGAACCATTTACACCTGCGAATGGCTTCTCATGAAGCAGGCACTGTAAGCCATGACGTCCTGCAACCTTCTTCATCATCTCCATTACTAACTGGTTATGGTCAACAGCTACGTTACACTCAGAATAAATCGGTGCTAACTCATGCTGTGCAGGAGCAACCTCGTTATGCTGTGTCTTTGCAGATACACCAAGCTTCCAGAGTTCTTCATTTAAGTCCTTCATGTAAGCTGCGATTCTCTCACGGATTGTTCCGAAGTAATGGTCATCCATCTCCTGTCCTTTCGGAGGCATTGCTCCGAATAAGGTACGTCCGGTAAAGATCAGGTCTTTTCTCTGTAAATATTTTTCTCTGTCTACGATGAAGTACTCCTGCTCCGGTCCGACAGAAGGAGTAACCTTCTTAGATGTTGTATTTCCAAATAATCTTAACAGACGAAGGGACTGCTCATTGATTGCTTCCATCGAACGAAGAAGCGGTGTCTTCTGGTCAAGTGCTTCACCTGTATAGGAACAGAAAGCAGTTGGAATACAAAGTGTTGCACCTGCTGCATCCTGTCTTACGAATGCCGGTGAAGTACAATCCCATGCGGTATATCCTCTTGCTTCGAATGTTGCACGAAGTCCTCCGGACGGGAAGGAAGATGCATCCGGCTCACCCTTGATCAGTTCCTTACCGGAAAAACTCATCAGGACCTTTCCATTTGACATAGGTGCTGTAATAAAGGAATCATGTTTCTCAGCTGTTACACCGGTCAGTGGCTGGAACCAGTGTGTATAATGTGTTGCGCCTTTTTCGATTGCCCACTCCTTCATCTCATGTGCAACAACATCTGCTGTCTCAAGATCTAACTCTTTTCCTTCTTCAATAACTTCTCTTAATTTTTTGTAAGTCTTCTTTGGTAAACGTTCCATCATAACTGCATCATTAAATACGTTTTCACCAAAAATGTCTGCTACGTTAAAGTATTCGCTCATCTGATACATCCTTTCTTTTCAGCAACCGGTCCCCCTAGTATGCTTCTCTTTATTTTTCGAAGATTATGTAAAAAAAAGGGCATTCCACACCTGTTGGAACACCCTTGTTCGTTTTTCACATATTCTTTTTGTTGCTACTAAGATAACTCAAAAAGACTTAAATTGCAATAGCAAATTTTACTTTTTCTATTTTATACAAAATCAGTAACAAAAAGGGAGTATTTTCGTCAATATGTCTTATTCTGCTTTTCCAACTGATCCAAATAACTCCATTTTCTCTTTTACAGTAGCTTTGATAGCTTCTGCACCAGGAGCTAATAACTTACGAGGATCGAATCCTTTACCCTCTAAGTCTTTTCCTGCCTCAATATATTTTCTTGTAGCATCAGCAAATGATAACTGGCACTCTGTGTTAACGTTGATCTTAGCTACACCAAGAGAGATTGCCTTTTTGATCATATCCTCAGGGATACCTGTACCACCGTGAAGAACTAATGGCATCTCACCGGTCTTCTGCTGTACAGCGTCTAATGTCTCGAAGCTTAATCCAGCCCAGTTTGCAGGATATTTTCCGTGAATGTTACCGATACCTGCTGCAAGCATATCTACGCCAAGATCAGCGATTGCTTTACACTCGTTCGGATCTGCACATTCGCCCATTCCTACAACACCGTCTTCTTCACCACCGATAGAACCAACTTCTGCCTCGATGGAAAGTCCAAGGTTATGAGCAACTGCTACTAATTCTTTTGTCTTCTCGATGTTCTCTTCGATTGCATAGTGGGAACCATCGAACATGATAGATGTGAATCCAGCCTTGATACATTTGTAACATCCTTCATAAGTACCATGATCCAGATGTAATGCAACAGGAACTGTAATTCCCAACTCTTCATCCATTGCCTTAACCATTGCTGCAACGGTCTTAAATCCTGTCATGTACTTTCCAGCACCCTCAGATACACCTAAGATAACCGGGGATCTTAATTCCTCTGCTGTTAACAGAACGGATTTTGTCCACTCTAAGTTGTTGATGTTGAACTGGCCTACTGCATAATGTCCGGCTTTTGCTTTCTTTAACATTTCTGCTGCTGATACTAACATTTCATTATCCTCCGTTTTTTTAGATTACGTCCCGTCGAACGTCTGTCGCTAGCACGATTATATCATTGTTTTTTGTAAAAATAAAGTTAAAAATATCACAATCATTTTTCGGTTGCATGCTTATTCTTAACCATAATCTCCAAAGCCTGATGTCTGGTTCTGATTTCTACCTTTTCGTGGTCTCCGCCAAACTCACCGTCTAAGGTCCATGGGATCACTTCATCCGGATAGAACTCGACATGATCCGTCTTAAAGGAATAGATCAGGTCGGTATCGTCCTTGCGGCTTGTTAGGCATCGTATGATCTCGTTTAATTCCAGCGGATTCTTCGGCATCTTGATCAGGGTGACCTCGAAAAGTCCGTCATCTAAGAGTACATTTTTGCCTGCGATATTTTTAAAGCCGCCTACCGAACAGGAATTCGTGATCATTCCATAGATAAACTCATCCTCTAATACCTGATCTTCATACTCTACACGCATACGGTATGCGCGGATATCCTTCAGGCTTTTGGCGCCTTCGAGTATGTATGCCGCATGACCTAAGATATTTTTCAGTTCCTGGTTTGTCTGATAGGAAACGGCGGTAAACAGTCCGAATGCCGCCACATAGATAAACGAATCCCCATTAAAATATCCCACGTCACACGGAAACTTTCTTCCACTAACGGCAACCTCGGCAGCCTTTGTCATATGTTTCGGGATCTTTAAGGAAGATGCGAAGTCATTCGTGCTTCCTGCCGGAATGTAGCCGAGCGGAACCTTTGCCCCGCACTTCATCAGACCGCTGACGGCTTCATCTAAAGTACCGTCACCGCCACAACATACAAGCAGATCATAGTTTTCCGCTTCCTGCTCCACCTTGCGCTGTCCGTCTCCCTGCGCCTGTGTCGGATACACGGTCACCTCATAATCTGCCTTTACCATAATATCTATGATTTCCATCAGTTTATTCTTAATCTGCCCCTTACCGGAATGCGGATTAAATATAAATAGTAATTTCTTTTTCAAACTTCCTGTTCCTTTCCCCTGTCTTTATGCAAGATGTGTCAGAAACTGCTCCATTGCATCTAAGGCTTCCTTCTCATCTGCTCCATCTGCTGTAATCAGGATCTTATCCTCATAATTCAATACAACAGACATCATTCCCATAATGCTTTTGGCATTTACCTTTGTCGTTCCTGTTTCCAGATAGATGCTGCTGTTAAACCGGTTTGCTGTCTGCACCAGAAGTGCTACCGGACTTGCTTCCATTCCTCCCGGAACACGAACCTGAATCTCACGTTTCGTCATTTGTCTCCTCCTTTGATCTACGTAGATCTTCTGCTATTGCACTGATTTTTCGTAATCTGTGATTCACACCGGACTTTCCTACCGGCGGGTCTAAATACTCTCCAAGTTCTTTTAACGGCGCATCCGGATGCTCTAAGCGGAGACACGCCATCTCATACAAGTTCTCCGGCAGAGATCCGAGTCCCTGCTGTTTTTGTATGTAACGGATGTCTTCCATCTGCTTGACTGCGGCATTCACGGTCTTATTGATATTCGCCGTTTCACAATTCACCTTACGGTTGACATCATTGCGCATATCCTTAAGGATACGCACATTCTCCAGATCCATTAAGGCGGTATGTGCACCCATGACATTTAAAATATCAACGATCTGTGCACCCTCCTTGATATAGACAATATAATATTTTTTACGCTGCACTACCTTTGCATCGGAAATAAATTCTCCCATGATCCCACGTAACTGCTCTGCCTGATTTCTTGTGTCGCACACAATCTCAAAATGGTAGGACTTTTTCGGATCACTCATCGAACCGGACATCAAAAATGCCCCCCGGATAAACGCCCGCTTACAACAGATCTTCTGAACCAGAAGCCCATCGGTCACATCCGACGCACCGGATGGTATGCCCTCCACATTAAGCAGCTTCACTGCCTGTAAGACCCGCAGCACATCTTCCTTTTTCTCTAAGATGATCCGGCTGCCTGTATGCGTATCAATGCTTGCGGTAATACCAAAGGCATCCTTTAACAGGGTGTAACATTTTTTTACGATCGATACATGTTCCGAGAGGATCTCTAATCTTGCTCCATCCGGCATAACGGAGATCTTTCCTGCAAAATGGATAAATGCGGCAAGTTCTGCCAACTGGCAGTGTCTGCTGCTGCTGACCTGTCTTGCCAGTTCTTCTTTCACATCTCCAGAAAATGACATGTTCTTCTCCTACTTACGCTTTGCATCCTTCTCAATATCACGATGCTCGATCTTTAGTCCGAATTCTTTCCTGCTGCTTAAACGCTTGTACAATTCATTCGCAAGCGTTACCGACCGGTGCTTTCCACCGGTGCATCCGATACTGATCACAAGCTGGTTTTTTCCTTCCACGATATAATTCGGAATCAAGAAGCTGATCATATCTTCTAACTTATCTAAAAATTCATGTGCCTCTTCAAACTGTAACACATAATCCTGTATTTCCTTGTCATTGCCGTTTTTAAACCGCAGCCCCTCTACATAATATGGGTTCGGTAAAAAACGGACATCAAAAACCAGATCGGAATCTGCCGGGATGCCATACTTAAAGCCAAAGGAAAGGATCGTAATAAACAGATTCTTAAAGTCCTGATTCTCTACAAAGATCTTACTGATCTCTGCCTTTAACTCTCTGGTCAAAAGCTGGCTGGTATCTAAGATATAATTGGCACGCTTCTTTAAAAATGCGAGCTTTTCACGTTCCTGCTCAATACCCTTGTCAATCCGTTCTCCACCGGATAACGGATGGTTTCTGCGTGTCTCCTTGTAGCGCTTCACCAAAACGGAATCTTCCGCATCCAGAAACAGGATCTCGCATGGCTTTCCTGCCGCTTCGAGCCGGTCTAAGATATCATGAAGTTCATCGAGTGCCTTACCGTTACGGATATCAATTCCGACTGCCACCTTCTGCAATTCGGCATTCGAAGATTCCGAGAGTTCTACGAACTTCTCGATCAATGGAATCGGGAGATTGTCCACACAATAAAAGCCAATATCCTCCATCATCTTTAATGCGGTACTCTTTCCGGCACCTGACATTCCCGTCAAAATTACAAACTTCATTCAAAATCACCCAGCTTTCTTACTTCCGGTTCTAAGGTTACTCCAAACTGCTTCTTCACTTCATCCTGTACATGCTGCATCAATGCTGAGATGTCTGCCTGTGTCGCCCCACCCTTGTTTACGACAAAGCCGCAATGCTTCTCAGAGACCTGTGCGCCTCCGACGGAATAACCGCGTAAGCCGGCATCCATAATCAGCTTTCCTGCAAAATATCCTTCCGGACGCTTAAAGGTACTTCCTGCGCTCGGATATTCTAACGGCTGCTTCTCCTTACGCTGCACAGCTAACTCCTGCATCCGCAACCGGATCTGCTCTGCATCGCCCTTTTCTAACTGCATGACAGCGGACAATACAATGTATGGATGTTCCATAATACAACTGTGGCGGTAGGAGAAATCCATCTCTTCTGCGGACAGTGTCCGTCTGTTTCCTTCTTCGTCTAAGATGTCCACAGACTCTATGATCTGTGCCATCTCTCCACCATAAGCACCTGCATTCATCACAACCGCACCTCCGACAGATCCCGGTATCCCGGATGTGAATTCCATTCCGGTTAATCCTTCCCCTGCCGCGAGAGATGCTGTCTTTGCAAGCATTGCACCCGCCTCAGCATAGATCCTGCATCCATCTATGCTGATATTCGATGCAGGTCTGGATAATTCGATCACAACACCACGGATACCCTTATCAGAAACCAGCAGATTACTTCCGTTTCCAATGACCGTATATGGAATTCCTTCCTTCCTGCAACAGGCAATCACCTCTGCCACCTGCGCCACCTCCGGCTGGATCAGCAGATCTGCCGGTCCGCCGACACGAAAGGTAATATGATCACGCATTGGTTCATTTTCAAAAATCTGTTCCGGTCTTACAAGTTTTTTCAGTGTATCGATATTATATGCTGTCACGAATCTTCCTCTATTCTTCTATAATCTTTATGCTTCCTTTAAGAATGCAAGATATCCCTTATATGCCTCGTAGATATCTGCCTTACTGATGATCTCCCATGGTGCATGCATATTTAAAACTGCAACACCACTGTCGATCACTTCCATGCCATAATTTGCAAGGATGTAGGCGATCGTTCCGCCGCCTCCCTGATCGACTTTTCCAAGCTCTGAAGTCTGGAAAAATACATGGTTCTTATCCATAATGTCGCGGAGTCTGCCAACGTATTCTGCATTGGCATCGTTTGAACCGGACTTTCCTCTCGATCCGGTGTACTTATTGAATACCATTCCTTTTCCAAAATATGCGGCATTCTTCTTTTCCATCACTGCCGGGTAATTCGGATCAAAAGCTGCACTGACATCGGAGGATAATACCTTGGAATTACCAAGTGCACGGCGCAATGCAAGTTCACTATACTGTCCTGCTGCTTCCATGACCTCTGCGGTCATATTCTCAAAGAAGCGGGAATGCATTCCGGTTGCACCGACACTTCCGATCTCTTCCTTATCCACCAACAGGCAGACACTGGTCTGACGCGGACGGTCTGTCTTAAGGATCGCTTCAAAGGATGGGTAAGCACAGACACGGTCATCATGTCCATATCCCATGATCATGCTGCGGTCAAAACCGTAATCTCTTGCCATTCCTGCCGGAACCACTTCAATCTCTGCGGAAAGGAAATCTTCTTCTTCGATCTGATACTGCTTTGCAAGGATCTCTAAGATATTCGCCTTTACACGTTCCTTGACATCTTCCCCATCCTTTTTCTCTGCCGGGATGCTTCCGATCAGCACATCGAGGTTCTCTCCTTCGATGACCTTATTGCCCTTTTTCTCTAACTGATCCGCTGCAAGATGGATCAGAAGATCACTGACACCAAAGACCGGATCTTCCGGCTTATCACCGATGTTCACCTTCACAAGGGTACCATCCTTTTTTGCGATCACGCCATGCAGTGCCAGCGGAAGTGTTACCCACTGGTACTTCTTTACGCCACCGTAATAATGGGTATCTAACATCGCCAGTCCGGTGTCCTCATACATCGGATTCTGCTTGAGATCAAGACGTGGGGAATCAATATGTGCTCCTAAGATATTCATACCGGTTTCCATCGGTTCTTCTCCGATCACATAAAGTGCCATTGCCTTGCCTCTGTTTACTGCAAAGACCTTATCACCAGCCTGAAGCTTTCTGCCGCTTCCGATCACTTCCTTCATATCTGTAAAGCCGGCATCTAGGGCAAGCCCGGTAAAACGTTCTACACACTCCCGCTCTGTCTTACAGTCCGAAATAAACTTCCGGTAGTCTTCTGCAAAATCAAATACGGACTTTTTCTCATCCTCTGTATACTTTTCCCATGCCAGATCTCTTTCCATTTTTCCAACCTCTTTTTATTTCTATTTTGCCATTTTAAATTTTATAAAAAGCTTACTCTGCGTCCTCGTCATCCTTCTTGTTCAGGTTCGCCTGTACACGACGGTATAACTCCTGTGCTGCATTGTAACCCATCTTTTTCTGTCTGTGGTTAACGGCTGCCGCCTCACAGATGACTGCCAGGTTACGTCCCGGACGGATCGGAAGGGAATGACATACGACCTTGTTGCCAAGGAACTCGGTATATTCTTCCTCGAGTCCGAGTCTGTCATACTCGTTCTCTTTCTTCCAGTCCTCTAACTTGATGACCAGATCGATCGTCTGCTTCTCTTTTACACTCTCTACACCAAACAGTGTCTTCACATCTATAATTCCAATACCACGAAGTTCGATGAAATATCTGGTAATATCCGGTGAAGTTCCGACCAGTGTATGCTCATTGATCTTGCGGATCTCTACCACATCATCGGTAACCAGACGGTGTCCACGCTTAATCAGCTCCAGCGCTGCCTCACTCTTACCGATTCCGCTCTCGCCCATGATCAGAAGTCCTTCACCATAGACATCGACTAAAACACCATGGATCGTGATACATGGTGCAAGCTCTTCGCTTAAGACATAGATCAGCTCTGCCATAAATTCCGATGTGCTGCGTCCGGTTCCAAGTACCGGAACGTTCTTCTCCGTTGCGATCCGGATAAAAATATCATCCGGCTTCAGATCACGACAGAAGATGACACATGGAATATCATAGTCAAGAAACTGTGTATAGATATCGATCTTCCGGTCTTCTTCGAGATGCTCTAAGTATGTGTACTCAACCGTACCGATGATCTGTACTCTCGACTGCTCGAAATGTTCAAAATATCCGCTTAACTGTAATGCCGGACGGTTAACGTCAGAAAGACGGATCCGACGCTTCTTGATGTCCATTCCTTCTGTATACAAATTTAACTGTAACTTCTTTGCTATCTTCGCTACACTTACACCTTCCATAAAAGCCCTCATTTCTGCGCACACGCTTGTACATAGCGGATCGTGTCCTGTGCGCCTGACACATTTTCCCATCGCCATGTCTTTCTCTCAACCTGCTAAGTATGCAACATGCATTCTGTTTTCAGTTTAGCATATTTAGGAATGCTCTTCAACATTCGCATGGAAAAATTTGTATACCTCAGCTGCTGCCTGTTCGTTCATCGCATCCGTCTCAGCAAGCTCTTCTACCGATGCATTCCGGATTGCTTCAAGCGACTGGAACTTCCGCATCAGTGCCTTTCTTCTGGCAGGTCCGATTCCATTGATATCATCGAGTACCGAATGTACCTGACTCTTGCTTCTGAGTGAGCGGTGGAACTCGATCGCGAAGCGGTGCGCCTCATCCTGTATCCTGGTGATCAGCTTAAAGCCCTCACTTCTCGTATCGATCGGTATCTCTACATTATGATAGTATAACCCTCTTGTCCTGTGATTATCATCCTTTACCATTCCGCACACCGGAATATTCAGATGCAGTTCCTCTAATACCTGTAAGGCAATATTGACCTGTCCGCGTCCACCATCCATCATGATCAGATCCGGGAACTTGGTAAAGCTTCCGTAGGATGCATCCATCTGCTTTTCCTCTAATTCCTTCTGTTCTTCTAAGCCATGGGTAAATCTTCTGGTCAGCACCTCATGCATGGATGCATAATCATCCGGTCCGGTAATTGTACGAAGCTTGAACTTGCGGTAGTCGCTCCGCTGTGGCTTTCCCTTCTCATATACGATCATTGAACCAACCGTTTCAAATCCGTTGATATTGGAAATATCGTATGCTTCGACACGGTTGAGATGCTCCATGTCCAGCCAGTCCGCGATTTCTTTTAATGCACCGATCGTTCTGCCTTCTTCACGCTTTAGCTTCTCTCTGTCCTGACTGAGGACCAGCTTCGCATTCTTCTCTGCCAGCTCGACTAACTTCTCTTTCATGCCCTTTTGCGGCACTCGCAAAGTAACCTTCTGCCCACGCTTTTTACTCAGCCACTCACTGATAATATCCATTTCATCGATCTCGGACTGGAGCATGATCTCTTTTGGCAGATATGGAGTACCTGCATAAAACTGCTTCACAAAGGTTGTAAGTACCTGTCTTTTCGTATCTTCATTTGCAATCGTTACATAGAAATGTTCCCGTCCGATCAGCTTGCCGCCACGAATAAAAAAGACCTGAACGACCGCATCCCGGTCATCTGACGCCATGGCAATAATATCCTTGTCTTCCCCATCAAACTGGGTGATCTTCTGCTTCTGCACGATCTGCGTTACACTGTTTAAAAGCTCCCGGTATTCGATTGCCTTTTCAAAATCCATTGCCTCCGAAGCCTGCATCATCTTCTGTTCTAAACTTTTTAAGATCGGTGCATAATTACCATTTAAAAATTCCAGTGCTTCGTCGATATTCTTCCGGTAATCTTCTTTGCTGATATACCCCTGACACGGACCATAGCACTGTTTGATATGATAATTCAGGCACGGGCGTTCCTTTCCGGTATCCCTTGGCAGGGTGCGGTTACAGGTACGGATATGGTAGAGCTTCTGGATCAGTTCGATCGTATCCTTGACTGCACCTGCGCTTGTATAAGGGCCGAAATAACGCGATTTGTCCTTTTTCATCTGACGACAAAAGAGGACTCTGGGATAATCTTCTCCCAGAGTCACCTTAATATACGGGTAGGTCTTATCATCCCGCAGCATTGTATTATATTTTGGGCGATGCTCCTTGATCAGATTACATTCTAACACCAGTGCCTCTAACTCGGAATCTGTAATGATATACTCGAATCTGGCAATCTTTTTTACCATCTGATCCTTTTTGATTCCCTCGTTATGACTGGCACGGAAATACTGACGTACCCGGTTTCTTAAACTGACCGCTTTTCCGACATAGATGATCGCATCGGATGCATCATGCATAATATAAACTCCCGGCTGATCCGGGAGTTTTTTCAGTTCTTCTGGAATGTTAAACATAGCTTCACCATTCGTTGTCCTGTTTTTATTCTATTCTTCTGTTGCAGAGGATTCTGCCTGCTGATCTGCAGGGTCAGCTTCTGTCACAACCGCTTCCTCTGTACTGGTCTTTTCTGCAGTGATCTCCTGCGCATCCGTATCATCCGTTACACCGGCATCCAGATCTGTATCGGAGTGATTCTCCGATGCCTCCGTAGATTCATCCGCAGATTCTGTTTTATCTTCTTCGATTCCGGTCAGTTCACGGAACAGCTTCATAAATTCCTTACCGGTAATCGTCTCATGTTCGAACAGATACTCGGAGATCTTGTCTAATGCTTCGCGGTATTCGCTTAACAGTCTGGTTGCCTCATCATAACAATCCTTTAACATTGTCATGACTTCCTTATCGATCTCTGCAGCGGTTTCGTCACCACAGTTAAGAGACGCACGACCTTCGAGATACTGGTTGTCTACCGTTGCAAGACTCATCAGTCCAAAGTGATCTGACATACCGTACTGGGTAATCATTGCTCTTGCAATGTTCGTTGCACATTCAATATCATTGGCTGCACCGCTTGTCGCAGAATGGAATACCAGTTCCTCTGCCGCACGGCCTGCCATATAGGTCGTGATCTTGGCGATCAGTTCATCTTTCGTCTGTAAGAACTTCTCTTCCTCCGGTGTCTGGAGTGTGTAGCCAAGTGCTCCCATTGTACGCGGCACGATCGTGATCTTCTGTACCGGCTCGGTATTCTTCTGTAATGCCGTTACCATGGCATGTCCGACCTCATGGTAAGAAACAATCTTACGTTCCTTCTTGCTCATGGCACGATCCTTCTTCTCCTTACCGCCGACTGCAACGATCTCAAATGCTTCAAACAGATCTGCCTGGTTCACATACTGTCTGCCGCTTTTAACTGCGTTGATCGCTGCCTCGTTGATCATGTTCGCAAGATCAGAACCTACCAGACCTGCACTGGCAAGTGCAAGTGCATCGAGATCTACGGATTCATCCATATGCACATCCTTCGAATGTACCTTCAGTGTCTCAAGTCTTCCTTTCAGATCCGGCTTGTCTACGATAATCCGGCGGTCAAAACGTCCCGGACGGAGCAATGCCTTATCCAGCACCTCCGGGCGGTTGGTTGCTGCAAGGATCAGAAGACCCTTTGAAGTATCAAATCCATCCATCTCTGCAAGCAGCTGGTTTAATGTCTGCTCACGCTCATCATTGCCGCCATATCTTGTATCACGGCTCTTACCGATCGCATCGATCTCATCAATAAAGATAATACATGGTGCCTGCTTCTGCGCTTCCTTAAACAGGTCACGCACTCTGGATGCTCCGACACCGACAAACATCTCCACAAAATCGGAACCTGCCAGTGAAAAGAACGGAACCTTTGCTTCTCCTGCAACTGCCTTCGCCAGCAGTGTCTTACCGGTTCCCGGAGGTCCGACTAACAGTGCACCCTTCGGCAGCTTCGCGCCGATCTCACGGTATTTCTTCGGATTGTGTAAAAAGTCTACCACTTCCTGTAAAGATTCCTTTGCTTCGTCCTGTCCGGCAACATCCTTAAAGGTAACACCTGTTTCCTTTTCTACATAGACCTTGGCATTGCTCTTGCCGACGCCCATCATTCCGCCGCCACTTCCCATCTTGCGCATGACCAGTCCGAAGATCAGCCACAGCAGTGCCAACGGTAATAAAATGCTTAATACATTATAGATGATCGCCGAGGTTCCGCTTGGGATCTCTGATTCGATCTTCACATTGTGCTTCTTTAATAATGGAAGCAGGTCTTCATCGGTATTCATCTTACCTGTGTAATAAGTAACATGGATCAGATCCTTGTTGTCATACTTCGGTGTGATGTTATACTGGTTCGCCGCGAATTCCACACTGTCGACCTTATCTTCTTCTACCATAGAAAGGAATTCCGTATAAGTGATCTTCTGTGTTGTCATCTCTGTGCTCCACTTATTCAGCAGACTCATGACAAACAAAGCGATCAGTGTGATAAAAAGAAACATCAGTATCATCTGACCGTTCTTACCGTTTTTCTTATTATTATCATTATTCGGATTATTATTGTTATTTCCGTTCATATTATTATTGTATCCGTTATCCATAGTTCCTCCACGATTTTCACTTTACAACTTATGTTCCATTATATTGAATTCAAAACGATAAATCAATACGAACTCTATGAACTTTTCCTTTAAATTTATAAACTTTCTCTAAAGACAGTTTTATTTTTTCCACAAACTTATACAAAAAAACATGTGGATTTATTCCATAAGACGTTGTATAATGGATTTTGATTGAAAAAATTCAGGAAAGACCGACGGTGGTACTGTCGGTTTTCTCAATTTAACACATAAACTTTATCAAATCACACACATTTAAGGAGGTTTCAAAATGCCTGTAAAATACGTCTTTGTCACTGGTGGTGTTGTATCAGGACTTGGAAAAGGAATCACTGCCGCATCCCTTGGACGTCTGTTAAAAGCCAGAGGCTTTAAGGTAACCATGCAGAAATTCGATCCATACATCAATATCGATCCGGGAACCATGAACCCGATCCAGCATGGTGAGGTATTCGTTACGGATGATGGAGCAGAAACAGATCTTGACCTTGGTCACTATGAGCGTTTCATCGATGAGAGCTTAACGAAAAATTCCAACGTTACAACCGGTAAGGTATACTGGTCTGTATTACAGAAGGAACGTCGTGGAGACTTCGGCGGAGGTACCGTTCAGGTAATTCCTCATATTACAAATGAGATCAAGAGCCGCTTCTACCGTAACTTCACCTCCAAGGATACACATATTGCGATCATCGAGGTCGGTGGTACGGTTGGTGACATCGAAAGCCAGCCTTTCTTAGAGTCCATCCGTCAGTTCCAGCATGAGATCGGACATGAGAACGCGATCCTGATCCATGTTACACTGATCCCTTATATCAAGGCTTCCGGTGAATTAAAGACAAAGCCGACACAGGCAAGCGTAAAGGAACTTCAGGGAATGGGTATCCAGCCGGATATCATCGTCTGCCGTTCCGAGCATCCGCTCGATCAGGGCTTAAAGGACAAGATCGCCTTATTCTGTAACGTTCCGAACGATCACGTTTTACAGAACCTTGACGTAGAATATTTATATGAAGCTCCTCTTGCAATGGAAAAAGAGAACCTTGCAAGCGTTGTATGTGAATCTCTCCACTTAGACTGCCCGACACCGGATCTTGCAGACTGGACAGAGATGGTAGATGCACTCCGTCATCCGGTACAGGAAGTAAATATCTCCTTAGTCGGAAAATATACACAGTTACACGATGCATACATCTCCGTTGTAGAGGCATTAAAGCACGGTGGTATCGCAGAGCGTGCGACCGTAAACCTCAACTGGGTGGATTCCGAGCTTCTGACCGAGGACAATGTAGAATCTTACCTTGGTAACTCTGACGGTATCATCGTTCCGGGCGGCTTTGGTGACCGTGGTGTAGAGGGAATGATCCTGACTGCAAAATATGCACGCGAGCACAAGATCCCATACCTTGGCATCTGTCTTGGCATGCAGGTTGCTATCATCGAATACGCAAGACATATCTGTGGTCTGCACGATGCACACAGTATCGAGCTTGATCCTAAGACCAATCATCCGGTCATTGCCTTAATGGCAGATCAGGATGGTGTCGAGGATATCGGCGGAACCTTAAGACTTGGTTCTTACCCTTGTGTATTAGACAAGACCTCTAAGGCATACGAAGTATATGGCGATGAGACGATCCATGAGAGACATCGTCACAGATATGAAGTAAACAACGATTATCGTACGATCCTTACCGAAAAGGGCATGAAGCTCTGTGGTCTTTCCCCGGACGGAAGAATCGTAGAAATGATCGAGATCCCGGATCATCCTTGGTTCATTGCAACACAGGCCCATCCGGAACTGAAGTCCCGTCCAAACCGCCCACATCCATTATTCAAGGGCTTTATCAAGGCTTCCGTAGATCGTAAAAACAACAAATAAAGAGTTCACAAAAGCCGGATGCTGATCTGCATCCGGCTTTTCTTCTGATCTGAATCACAATCAGAATGATTCTGACCTATTTTTCTTCGGTATCAATAAAACGCATCTTACCTTCATCCTGTACAGGTGCGGCGGCAAAGCCCTGTCCCTGTCCATTTAACAGCTTTAAGCACTTCGGGCAAAGTGTTCCAAAGCTGACCTTCGCTCCACAGCGCAGACAGAAGCTCGCTCCCACACTCTTCTTTCCGTTCTCCTTATATTCAATCCTGCCATCCTTGATCCAGTCCTTGACCTGCTTGATCGGTATGTCAAAATGTTCTGCCACATCATACTCATTCACATCATTCGAACGGATATAATCCCGCACTTCATCAAACAATGCCAGTTCCTCACATCCAGGGCAGTAATCCTTCGGATATGTAACCGGCAGCATCATGCCGCAGCCCTTGCAATACTTGTACTGTGTACTCTCTTCGTTCATGTTCTCTTCCCACTCTCTTTATAATATTCCCATATATAGAATGTATCTCCCTTACGCATTCTTATCTTTTTATATATTCCACGGAAAATATATGTTTGTATTTAATTTTAACACACTTATCGTACCGAATCTATTGAAAAATCTATGTTTTTCGCATAAAATTAGGATAGGTTATTTTTTTACATAATTGTTGGAGGGACTTATGTATCATACGAAAAAAATTGGGATCTTTATCTCCCATTTATTTGGATATTATCAGAAGCATGTCTGTCAGGGCATCATCGATAAAGCACTCGAATATGGTTATACTGCTGAGATCTATACTTCCATGGACGGAGAAGATCTTGGTGCTTATGGCATCGGGGAAGAAAGCATTCTGCGGGTACCAAATTACAACAGCTTAGATGGCATCATCTTTGCTTCCGGCACCTATCCGTCCACAGATCTGAAGAATAAGATCCTGCGCAAGCTTCAAAAAAAATGTACCTGTCCGATCATCGAAGTTGCGGAAACAGAGACAAACTTTCCTTCGATACGGTTAGAAAATAACAATACCACTGCCAGGCTTACCGAGCACCTGATCACAGAACATGGCTACAAGCGGATCTGTTATCTGGGCTGTGCCGAAGAGACCTACTTTTCAGACCAGCGTGAGAATTACTTCCGTACTACCATGGAAAAGCATCATCGCACGATCGGTTCACATGATGTCTATACTGCGGCTTATTCCACAGACTCTGTAACATCTGCGCTTGCATTTTTTGAAAAAAAGGGCTGTCCGGATGCAGTTGTCTGTTATAACGACCGGCTGGCACGCCTTTTTATGATCGCTGCCTTATCCAGCGGCTACCAGATCCCGGAGGATATTGCCATTACCGGCTGCGACGATACCGTCGAAGGACAGAATATCAATCCACCGCTTACGACTGTTTCGTTCCCTGTCTATGAGCTTGGAACAACGGCAGTCGAACAGCTGATACATCTGCTTCACAACGAGCTGGTAGAACCGGTCACTACAATCCAGGCCAGTCCGATCTACCGCTGCTCCTGCGGCTGTACCAAGTCCGCTGCGGTCAATTCCATCTTCTATGAACAGGCACTGAATGAACGGATCGATTCTCTGGAAGATTCGATTTTCAAGTCCATGCATATGTCAGCTTCCTTCCAGGGAATTACGGATCTTGACGCCGGCATGGATCTGCTTGTGACTTATATTGAACAGATCTCCCATTGCAAGGAATGCTATCTCTGCCTGTATCCGGACTGGGATGCCATCTCCGACCATATCCTTGCACTGACGGATCAGGAAGCGGATGAAACCGATTCCGATTCCGTACTTCTTGCCCTTGCATGGAGGGATGGAAAACGGCTTCCACAATGCAGTTTCCAGAGGAAATACACACTGCCGGAACATATTTACCGTGATTCTGACTGTGCCTATATTTTCACACCACTGTTCTTTGGTAAAAAGGAATTCGGATACATTGCACTTGCCTACGAAAAGAACCTGATCGACTACCATTTCCAGATGGTACACTGGACGATGAATCTCAGCCAGTTCTTACAGACACTGTGTGACGCCAGACGTACCGGACTGTTAGTAAGCAGACTCGAATCGATCTATACGAAGGATGCCCTGACCGGTCTGCTGAACAAGCACGGCTATCTGGCTCAGGAACCACTTCTGTTAGCTCAGGCAGCACAACAGCACACAAATGTAACTGCATTTTTCTTTGATCTGGACTGTTTAAAGCAGATCAATGATAACTTTGGACACAGTGAGGGTGATTTTGCACTTCAGGTGATCGGACATGCAATTGAAAACGCCACCAAAGAGGGCGATATCTGTGCCCGCTTCAGTGGCGATGAATTCTATGTATTGACGATGGATTATTCTCCTCAGGATGAAGTGGATCTGATCCGCAACATCCAGAAATATCTGGATCACTATAACAAGTTAAGCAGCAAGCCTTATCTGGTTTCCATCAGTGCCGGCTGTGCTTCCATTCACTGTGATACACAAGCTACACCGGAACAGATCGAACAGCTTTTTGAAGCTGCCGATCAGAAGATGTACGCGCAGAAGACAAGCAAGGAAAAACATGTTTTCCGGGAATGATCACTTTAACTGCATATTTTTGCGGTATTCACTTGGCGATACGCCGCAGGTACTTTTGAAGATCTTCATAAAATGCTTTTCATTATCATAGCCAACTTCCTGGCTGATCTCAATGACACGCATATCAGTACCTGCGAGCAGACGCTTCGCCTCCTCTACCCTTAGATTCTTCAGATAATTCACAAAATTACTTCCGGTATACTGCTTAAAGGAGTAGGAAAACAGCGAGTAATTCATCGAGATCTCATTCGATACCACGGCCATATTCAGATTCTTATTGTAATTCTGTTTAATATAATCAACTGCCTGCTGGATCTTCTGCTTATTCCGGTTCGTATCCACGCGGGTGTTGATCTTCTCATGGAATGCTAACAGCCAGTCCATGAAATCTTCTTCAAAGTCATCAATACAAGGATACTGAAAGATCACTTCTAACTGATCCGTTTTCTCCTGTTCCGGTTCCATCATATTCCGGTAAGTCTTTGAAACATCTTCGAAAAAGCGTTTCATACTCTTTTCAAAATCATCCGACCGGATCCTTCCTGCTCTTACTGCATAAAAGAATGCATTCCAGGCATGCACCACATCCTCTGTCTTATCCGTTCCAAGTAACTGTACACGCTGTAAGTGTGTTTCTTCCTCGATCAGCTTTCGTGCTTCTTCTAAAACGACCTCCGGAATACGCTTTTCTTCTGCTCCGTCATAAACCACTTCACGATTGGTACAAAATGCCTGTTTCCGACTTTTTAATGCTTCCTGATATGCCTCCGGCAATGCAGAAATCCCACTATGTATACCGCTGACACCTACATATTCATGCAGCAGTTCGTTTTTCAAAAGCATCGGAAGGCTCTCCTCACGGACGATAAACACATCACTTTCTTCGACACCATGCAGGAAGATGTATTCTTCCCGCTCTGCTTCCATCTCCTCGGTATTTTTACAGCATACATAGTAGCTGCCTTCAAAAAACATCTCTCCATACTGCTCTTCTAACAATGCCACCTCTTCCGCTGTGACCTGCTCATTTAACACAATATATTTTAACTGCTGTCTGCCGATACGTCTGCTTGTGCTGTTTTGCTTCCTGCTCTCGGCGATCTCTTTATCCAGCTTTTTCAAGATCTCTGTGATCTTGGTACGCTCGACCGGCTTAAGAATGTATTCCCGTACTCCCTGCCGCATCATTTCAACCGCATAGGAAAAATCATCATATCCGCTGATCGCTACGGTAAGCGGCTTATGTTCTAACTCCTGCATCCTCTGCACCAGCTGGATTCCATCCATCTTCGGCATACGGATATCCGTAAACATCACATCGATCTTCTGCTCTTTTAAGATTTCGAGTGCTGTCTCTCCATTGTTACATTCCATAATGATCTCAACCGGTACGCCACTTCGCTGTACCATCGTCTTGATTCCCTGACGTATCATTTTTTCATCTTCTACAATCAGTACTGTTTTCACACTATCCCCACCTTTATAACAACTTAATTTTCGGTATTTTTTAATGGTATACGGACCATGACCTTGGTATAACAGCCAAGCATAGAAGCAATCTGGAGTCCATATCCGTCTCCAAACGAGATATGAAGCCGGTCCTGTACATTTTTGAGTCCGATTCCATGCCCGGAACCGTCACCGGTTTCCATCTCTCCTGCAATCTTTTTCCTTAGTGCATCTAATTCTTCTTCGGTCATTCCCTTTCCTGCATCCGTAATCTCAATGATACAGTCGTTGCCATCGAACAATCCCTTGATATAGATATTCGTATCCTCCGCCATCTGTTCGATTCCATGATAGATCGCATTTTCCACGATCGGCTGTAAGGACATCTTCGGGATCTCCTGCTTCTTAATAATATCCGGTATGTTCAGTGACAGATAGATCTCATAATCCACCCTGAGATTGATCAGGGCAAGATAGTTCTTAATGTACTCTAATTCATCCTCTACCAGCACATTACCGGATACCCACTTCATGCTGTAGCGCAACAGCTTGCCAAGTGAAGTGATCGCATCGGAGATCGCATATTCCTCATCAATCTCTGCCATCATCTTGATCGACTCTAAGACATTATAGATAAAATGCGCATTGATCTGGTTCTGGAGTGCGCGGATCTCGGAATTCTTCACCAAAAGCTCACGCTTTAAATTATCATCCGTCAACTGTTTGATCCGGTCTAACATCTTGTTGATCTGTCTTGCCAGTTCTCCCATCTCATCTGTTCCGCCGGCTTCCATACGGATATCCAGATTTCCTGCCTGTACCTTACGGATCGATGCCAGGATCTGATAAAAACGCCGAAGCAGCAGCTTCACCGTGAGATTGACCAGAAATCCCACTCCGGTCAGAATGAGAAGCATGGAAACAATAAAAACGGTACGCATATGGTAAACCTGCTGAATATTTTCCGTGATATCCTGTACACTGAAAAGTGTTCCGTCCAGTTCGCGGATATACATACAGGAGACAATCAGATTCCTGCCCTTACTCTTTTCATAAAGTGTAGCAATATCATCGGTCTGAAGTCCCTTTTCCATCTCACTTTGCACAAATGCTGCGGCATCCTCCGTCTCATTATCACTAAAAAGCATGCCATCCCGGTTCGAGATAAAGCAGCTCCATTCATTTTCAATATCTTCATACAGGGATGGAAAGATTGTCTGCAGCTTCATTGATGCTTCAACCGTTCCAATTGTGCCATAGCCGTAGTCCTCAATATCCGTAACTAAAGATAACAGCTTTTCACCGGAATCTGTATCTCCATCCTCCGAAAAAATCCGGTCGGTATAGCCGAAGTTATAGCCTTCATAATCCTCTTCTACCGCCCATGCCTGTTTTTCCATACGTGAATGCTGATACAGAACCGGCAGCATTTCCTGTACGTTATCATTTTTTGCATAGACACGGACGCTGTATAAGAGCGGATTGTTATTCACCAGACGCTCTAACGCCGCAATATCCGTATTATAGAAATTAAACAGTGCACCGGTTGACATCTTCTTCCCGGATACGGCATCTTCTAAAACTTCCTTCATTGCCGCATCACTGATAAAAAACTGTGTGGACATATTCAGGGAATCAATGCTCGTCTGGATATTGTCACGGTTCCGTTCCATCGTATACTGCATATAATGAACGTTCTCATTGACCACATTCTGCTCCATATTGTAAAAGATAATTCCTGCAAGAACCCCGATTGGAATCGTAACTAGCAGTATAATCACCAGTGTAAACTTTATATTCAGTTTTAATCCTGCAATCCTATCCTTCCATTTCTTCATCCAATTTCCTATCTGTCCTATCCATTTCTGACTTTACTTCCATAACTGCTACTCCATGCCAAGTTTTTCCTTTGCCTGCTGCCACAACTCTGTTTTCTTCTCTATCAGATCCGCATATCCATATGTATCACGCATGGTAATAAAATCCTGCATAATGGCATCAAACCGTTCATCGGAAGGAGCAAGCAGCAGCTTTGGCAGTGTCTCACTCCAGAGTAACGTGATCTTTTCATCTGCATTGGCTTCCTTCGAATCCGTCGGCAAGATTGAATCATACTGTCCGTTATAGACGACATATGGATACGTCCACTTCTCTAACTGCGAAATCGGTTCAGGTGCATCACTTTTCCACTGTAGCTGCATGATGTTATCCTGAAGCATCCAGTAGGTATTATCTGCTCCATAGAGCTTGTTATATTTCGTCCAGTCTGAATTCAGCAGTTCATCCACTTCCTTGTTCAACACCGGCTTGCCATCTACCATTTCATACATCTCACCCTCAACGCCCAGATAGGTGAGCTTCTGTCCATGTTCACTCATCAGATAGTCGATGAACTGGATCGCACGATCCGGATACTTACAGTTTTTTGAGATCATCGTAACCGTCCAGCCATTGATCCCGGTGGTCGGCAGTGTCGGATCATCTCCGTTGGAATTCTTCGGTCCATCGACCGCCATATAGATCCGCTCCGGATGATTCGCATATAGTGACTTCTGCTGTGCTAACATATCCGTATACTGATACAGCATGCAAAAATACTGTCCATCCGCTAACTTCTCTTCCATCTGGCTTCTCTGGTCGATAAAGATATCGTCTGCAAGATAGCCCTCTGCGCCGAGCTGCCGGAAGGTCTTTAACCAGTTTAGATAATCCGGATCTGTATAACGGTCATAAAGCTTTCCATCCTTTTCCCATGGAACAGCCAGAAAGTCCATCAGATAATTGTCAAAGGAAACATTCCCCTGATTCGTAAAAACATGTGCTCCGATCGGAATGAGCGGCTTGCCATCTACCTCTGGGAACATTTCGACTGCCTTTTTGACTGCTGCCGAAAAACCTTCCGGTGTCGTCATATCCGGGCTTCCGATCGCTTCATAGATATCCTTACGCACCAGAAACGTCTCATTCGAAGCAATATTTTCATGTTCCTCTAAATCCTTCGCCGTGCAGCTCGAATTCGGATAATAATAGATATTGCCATCTTCCTTCGTATACCAGTTGACCGTATCCGGATCACTTACCTTCCAGAAGTACAGATCATACTTATCTGCCAGTTCATTTAACGGATAGATCATATCCTTTTCGATCATCTCATCTAACTGGCTTTCCCACCAGCCGATCGTTAAAATATCCGGCAGGGAATCCGAAGCGATCAGCGCATTTAACTTTTCCACCTCATTGCCGCTTGGCGTGATAAAGTTCACATCTACCCCGGTTTCCTCTGTGATCTTCTCCGATACCAGATTATTGCCCCATTCATTTTTAAACCAGGAGTAATTCACATACCAGTCCAGTGTGACCGGTTCCTCTGTATGCAGCATCCAGCCCGGTGTATCCGCACTGACCTGCTTTGCCATCACCGGATCAGCCTCTGCCTTCCCGCTCTTATCCGCGAAGAATCCAAGCAGACCTGCAAATGCTGCCAGACCCAGTGCACAACAGATTTTTTTGGTAATATATTCTCTTTGCATCTCTTTCCCCTTTTATTCCCCTGCTTCTAATCTTATTCCATTATTCTTCAAAGTCCCCTGACACATGTACGAAGCACACGGATTTCATCTTCACTCATTTCCCAGGTGGGTGAATTCTCATCCGTTGTGTTCTGATTCTCTACGATCAGAACCGCTCCCTTATCATCTAAAATATGATTGTGCCAGATTCCTTTTCTTATATTATATAATCTGTATGGCTCCATTTCAACGGATTTATAATTTCCCGGACAATCATCTTCCCCTGCAAGGATCAGTCTGCACCGCCCCGAAATAAGAACAAAAACTTCGTCTGTCTGCATGTGCTTCTGCATCCAGTGGATCTTCTCCAATCGTGTATTTTCACAGGATCGTAAGACTGCAACCCGCCATCCTTCATAATCCTTTAATGGCTGATAATCCTCTGCGGGAAAGTCTATGATCTCTATCTCTGCTGTATTTCTTTTTTCTTTTTCCATCACCGGCTCCTTTTCTTATTTCCTTTGATATGCAAACAGCAAGACAATACCTTGGGGAAATATTGTCTTGCTGCTATGCTTACATAATAGGGGGAGAGAATTACTTATATATATTTCTAATCACATACATTGGGGTGTATATGATGAAATACCTCATGAAAAATTTAACTGTTACTCAATTTATTCCTTTACACTACCTGCGGAAATACTGCTGATAATGTATTTTGAACAGAAACAGAACACGATCAGAATCGGAACTACGGAAATCGCAACTCCAAGGTAAATAGCACCCTGATTCTTCTGAAGATCTGTTGCTGCATTTAAGGTAGTGATCATAACCGGAAGGGTCATCTTGTTCGGTGTATTCAATAAGATCAACGGAACAAGATAGTTATTCCAGTTTCCTATAAAGGAGCCGATCGACATAGTTGCAATACCCGGAGCCATGATTGGAAGAACGATCTTATGGAAGATACGAAGCTCCGATGCACCGTCGATTCTGGCTGCCTCTAATAGCGCTTTTGATAAGGTTGACTGTACATACTGGCGAAGGAAAAATACAATTCCCGGTGCGGCGATTGCAGGCAGGATCAGAGGAATGTAGGAGTCTACCAGATGCAGCTTCTGACACAGATTGTAGAAACCGATCAGACTTAACTGTGCCGGGATCATCATGAAGATGATGATCACCTTAAACAGTGTGTTGTTTCCCTTGAACTTGTAGATTGCCATTGCATACGCAGTAATCGCTGAAAAGTATGCAGTCAGTAATGTTGCCGGAACTGCAACCTTGATGCTGTTCCAAAAGCCCTGAAACAGGTTGACGTAATTAAACAGTGCAGTCCAGTTATCTTTTAAACTTTTGCCCGGAAGGAAGGAGAAGGAATGTGTGATTTCTACTCCACTTCTTGTTGCATTTACGATCATCAGCCAGAATGGGAGAAGACACGCAGCAGCAAGCAAAGTCAGACATATGTATAATATTCCTTTTTTAATTTTGGTTGCCGTAGTTGTCATATTAATCCTCCTTTGTATCCAGTAACTTGAACTGGATCAGTGAAACGATCAGGATAATGAAGAACAAGGTGTATGCGATTGCTGATGCATAACCAACCTGATGTGTTTCAAATCCGAATTTGTACAGATACATAACTGCTGTCTGAAGAGTTCCCGCAGGATCTCCTGCCGTAGATGCTCCGGCTGTACCATTGATCAGGAATGGAAGATCGAATAACTGTAATCCACCGATCAGTGATGTAATGAATACGTAAAGCAGAATCGGCTTTAACAGTGGAAGTGTGATCTTGAAAAATACTTTCCATCTTCCGGCACCGTCGATTGCGGCTGCTTCATAGTAATCCTTCGGAATACCCTGAACGCCTGCCATTAAGACGATAAAGGAATTACCAAACCACATCCACGCACCAAGTAATGCTACGATCATTGGTGCAGTTGTCGTCTGACCAAGCCAGTTAATTGGTGTTTTTGTCAGTCCCATTGCAACGAGGATCTGGTTAAATGTACCGTATTTCCAATCTAATAATGTCTTAAACAGGAATGCTACGGATGTACATGCGATCAGGTTCGGCAGATAGTAGATTGCACGGAAAACTGCAAGTCCGCGCATCTTATACTTAATATCACTGAATACGATCGTAAGTAAAAATGCCAGTCCAAGCTGTACAATGATGTTCACACCCCAGATCTTAATCGTATTTCCCAGATCTCTCCAGAAAAACTTATCTGTCAGTACACGCTTGTAATTATCAATACCTGCCCAGACTGCATCACCATATCCTTTGTAATTGGTAAAACTCAGATATAACGTCCGGAATACCGGATATACACTAAACACCAGAAAGACAATTACAAAAGGTAATACAAACAAATAGGCTGTGTTATTCCTATCTCTCTTTTTTGGCTTCGCCATGACTTTATTTTTAGCCATTCTCATTACCTCCATCTTCTATTCCTTCCCGGTAAACCTTTTGCCCTTCCAAAAAGTTGTCAGGAAGAACATCAGGCAGACAGTGTCTGCCTGATTTCACTTCTTAACTATCTATCGATCTCAATTTCAGGATAGGTAGACTGTACAACATCGTAGAACTCGTTGACTGCATCTTCTTTGGACTTCTCACCAGTCTTAACTGCTGTGATTGCATTGCCCCATGCATCGCCGATTGCCTTGTCATATCTTGTAACCTTAGAGTAGTCGATACCTTCTGCCTGTTTTAACCAGAATGCGTATAACTTCTCATTGCCATATACCGGGTTCTCATCATCCTTGTGCTGCTCAAGTACGGACTTTAAGGAAACGGTATCGCCTTCAGACTTCTCGATCCACCAGTTTGCTGTATCCTCGTTTAATGTACAGAACTTGATGAAATCCCATGCTGCATCTTTTCTTTCAGACTGGGAAGAAATTCCGATGAATGTACCACCGCTCATACCATAAGCAGGTCCGGAACATACGCCCCATTTACCAGATGTATCACCTACGTTGTCTCTTAATGTAAGAACGCCCCATGCAGGAAGACCATAAGCGAATACCTGTGTCTTATCCATGTCTGCTGTTGCCTCTGCGAACTCTGTAGCATCCCATACGTTTACGGAATCATCAGCATAGTTCTGAATATCTGCGGAAAGGATTGGTACCTCGCCAGCCATTGCCTGATACCAAGGTGTTGACCACTGGTTTGCATATGCTGTTAAATCGTTCTGATATAAGTCTACACAAAGATCCATGTAATCATATCTTGCCTGGTCTACATTTAACTTGCCATCAACAACCCATGCTGAATCTCCTGAGAAGAAGTTCATCTCTGCATCAGATGCAAAGCAGCGGTATCCTTTGTCTTTTACCTTCTGAGCTGTATCTAATACAGTTGCATAATCCTTGAATAACTTTCCGATCTCATCCGGATCATCTGTTCCGAATACATCCTGTGCGATATCTCTTCTATAGAAGATACCTGCCGGTGTGATCTGATAAGAAATTGCTCTCTGGATTCCTTCGGAGTCCTGACCAACTTCCCAAACGTAATCTACGATCTGGTCTTTGTAATCCTGTGCATTGTATGGTGCCTGATTCAGATCCTCAAAGTATCCTGCATCGTAGAAGTCCTCTAACATCTGAGGCTCACCAACGATGATATCCGGTTCTGTCTGTCCACCGTTTAATGCTGTCTGAACCTTTGTTACATAATCTGCTGGCTCGATAACAACTGTCTCAATGTCAACATTATTGTTCTCTTCCATGTACTTCTCTGCAAATGTCTCTAAGTCCTTTGCAAGTGTCCAGATAACTAATTTCTGCTTCTCACCGGAAGTATTGTTATCTGCTGTCTCTGTACCTGCGTTGGTACTGTTGTTGTTTGCTGCGCCCCCGTTTGTGTTGTTAGAGCTTCCACATGCTGTCATAGAAATTAACATAGTTCCTACGAGCATTGCTGAAACGATTTTTTTCAGTTTCATAAAAACATCCTCCTTCTTACAACTCTCTGTTGTTTGTTGATGATTGAATTATAGCAAGTCCCAGATTCATATATAATGTTCCAAATTTTAAAAAGGTGTTATTTTTTTAGTACCTGAAACTTCACATATGTGAATACAGCAAAAAGCCGCCCGGATGCATGGATATGCGTATACCGGTTGCGGAACTTGTCCCAGATTGCTAATTTGTCGGTGTCGTTTTCAGCTCTTTCTATTATTTATGTTCATTCGACATCTGGACACTTACGCCATGGCGTTCGCCTGTGACGCACATGTGATCTGTGCCGAGCCGTGTGGGAGTTACATGCCGTCCGATAGCAAAAGCGGGCGTGGAAAATACTCGTTCAAGCAGCACAAGGTACAACCTTCAAAAGTGTAAATAGCGCGTTTGGATTTTTCACGCCTGATAAACTCTGCTAGAGGCGGCATTTACTCCCACTAGGCGCAGAAACCGTGAACATGTGTGTCACAGTCGGACGCCATGGCGTAAGTGTGCATCCGGCGAATGTACACAAAAATTGAGCTGAAATTCGACACCTGACAAATTTACGCAACTGATACAAAATGTTCCACAACCGGTATACGCATATCCCTACATCCGGGCGGCTTTCTTCTAATTACGTGGTGTGAAGCTTCAGGTACTAATAAACGACTGTTACGATGGAGCGTGCTTCGATCAGCAGTTCTGCCCCTTTTCCTTCCTCGCGGAGTGTGACAGGAATATCTTTTCCGGTCTTATTTAAAAGCACGGCTACGCGTGTTCCATCCGGATTGCAAAAAGCAGTTACCTCGATCTGATCGGTGTACTTCGTGGTTCCGATACGGACTGCTCCTGGCTTGATATAGCGACTGAACTGTCCAATATAATAGTAGCTGAGCCGTTTTTCGTAGGTGTCATTTTTTACATCACACATGATTGGTGCGGCGCAGAAGTTTCCGACATGGTTCGGGCCTCCCTTGTCATCTAAGATCAGATTCCAGTCGAAGGATGCCGTAATTCCTGCATTCAGATTGCCTAAGATGTCGTGTGCGTACATCTCTGCCTTGTCGATCTCTCCGGAATCTGCGAAACGTGAATATTCCACACAGCCCTCTGTGAAAAAGACTTCCAGTTCCGGATACTGCTTTTGGATCAGCTCTGTTGCTTCAAAGTGATCTCCGGTATACCAGTGCAGTGCTGCTCCACGTACATACTTCCGTGTTTTTTCTGCTGCAAGCACTTCCTTTACTCTCTGATATGCCTCTTCCTTATTGTGATCCCAGATAAAGATCGCCACATCCGAAAGTCCTGCCTTTTCTAATTCCGGTCCGAGATAATCGCGCACAAACAGACTCTCTTCCTCAGATGTATAAACACAGGAATCCCAAGTCTGTACCGCAAGCGGCTCATTTTGTACGGTCACATACCGGATCGGGATCTCTTCCTTCTGATATGCCTGGATGAACTTTACAAAATACTCTGCCCACATCTGGTAGTATTCTTTTTTCAGGGAACCGCCATGATTCATCTCTCCGTTGGTCTTCATAAATGCAGGCGGTGACCATGGAGCCATCATAAATTCCATCGGTTCGACTGCATGTGCCTGTGCACTCTTGATAAATGGAAGAATCTCTGCTCGGTCGTGTGCAATATCAAAGCTGTCTAAGGTGGTATCACCCTCAGCCAGATAGTCATAATTGCCAAGTCCGAAGTCGCAGCTGTTCATGTGAATTCTGCCGAGCGTATAGCTTAATCCGTCTGCGGAAAAATATGCATTCTGCAATTCTTCCTGTTTTTCGCTGCTCATACCTGCATAATTGTGTGCGGATGCTTCGGTAAATGCTCCGCCAAAGCCACGGAAGTGCTGATATTCTACTTCCGGATACAGATTCACAACATGCATGACATCCTCAGCCTTTGCGGTCGGAAACTCACGTTCCTGCCAGTACTGTTTCTTGTTCTCATTTGTGGTAATTACTTTGATTTTTTCCATTCCATCTTTCCTTTCTGTCAAAACTATCTTTCCTATCAAAAATATTTGTTATTTCTTCCTATGACAATCTATCCAAAATCTGTATTTGCCCAAGTTGTCATATACAATTCTTAATAATACTTTTTGACATCCCTGTTCTCTTTTATAGATTAAAAAAGTAATATTCTCTTACTCCAAATTGATCTCGATCTTTGTCACACGTCCTGATCTTATATCCTCGGCGATCTGACCGGATACTTTATCCAGGCTGGTTTCTGCACTGCTTCCATTCTGATATATGAAGTGCATATGTGTGATCTTGTAGTTACCCGGAATATAATCTCTGTGCGCCTGCATCAGATACTCTACCTCAGTTCCACCAAACAATGTCGCTGTTACGGTATCATCTTCCGTGATCAGGTAAGATGGAATTGCCGGTGCCGGTGCAAACGTAAGTGCACCATTTTCCATCGTAAGCACATGTCTGCCAAACATCATTAACTTCCACATGCTGATAAATTCAATCGTTGATCCGCTTAATCTTGCAACGAAGCCCTTGCCATGGTAGTTCTTGTTCGGATTCTTGCTGCTTGCAATGAAGGAAGAATTCTCATAGATACTTCTTCCATAGACCTTCGGATCTAAAAACGGTACTGCCGCATGGTGAAAGTCCGCAAAAAACTCTGCATACATGCCGCTTCTGAGCAGTTCTAACAGATACTTGTATTCCATATGAAGCCAGATGGATTCATTCTCTAACCAGCCCGGTGTAAAGGCTCTTGCTCTTCCAAGCTCATAGGAAGCATTCTCCAAGGATGCATTCACCTTATACATCGAAAGCTTGCTGTCATAGAGATCACTGTTTTTCACATGATCATAAAGTGCTTTCTTCTTCCCTGCGGTATTCGCAAGCTTTAAGTAACGCACCGGTCCTTCTAAGAAGTACGGTACCATCTGTACCTTGAACTTCAATGGATGGATGCCTGACCCATCCTCTTCATACTCTGTGACATCATAGGTAAAATAGGTCGGACAGATATCTCCACCGAACTGATATGCCTTTTCAATTCCATGAAGCACTACCTTCTGAAAGCCTTCTAAGATCTCAGCCAGACGTCCGGTTGCGATCTTCTCCTTTTCTCCGGAAATTCCTGCAAATGTCTGGTCACGGTAGGCTTCTTTTGCGTCATTGACCGCATTCCAGAATGCCAGTACTTCTCCATCTGCAGTGAGTACCTGTTTGTTTTGACCGGTGATCTCGTGCAGTTTTTCAAGCAGTTCCTTTACTTCCTTTGTAAACTGTACCTCTCCCGGATATTTTTTCAATGCACCGATCGTATAGGCAAGCATACGGCTTAACTCATATGTCTCAGACATGGAAGATCCAAGCATTCCCGGCATTCCGTTTAAGGCATCATACCAGCCCGGCTTTCCGCCTTCCATCTCAACACCCATTCCATAGGCATCTAAGGTTGCATACTTTACAGCACATAAGACAAGCAGCTTTTCAAACAGACTGACACGTAAGATATCTCCCTTGCCATAATCCGCACGGACAAGCTTCTCCTCTGTGCTTCGCTTGCTTGCTTCGTCTAACGCATGATACTGGCGGATTCCCTGCGGTGTCTTCTCATAACGTCTGAATCTGTGATTTACATTTACCTGTGAAAGGAAGTACGTATAATCTTCCTCATAGAGCATCTCACGCTCTTTTTCCGGATAAACCTCCAGATAATCCTCGATCAGATCGAGATTATAGGTCCAGTGATCACACCAGTATCCCTCACCGAAGTTTCCGTTTACCGTACTTTCTGCCTCATCAATGATCGATTCAAATAGCACCTTCGGATCTTCGTTTACCTTTTCTAACGTCTTATAGAGCGTTCCCGGTGTAAATGGCTTTGTAATCACCGCTTCTACTTCACTTCTGTGTGCAGCATCCATGGAGGCAAGCAGTGCCCCTGCCTTTGCAGCATCTACCTGATAGGTCAGTTTCTCCACTCCAAGCGGATTATAGCCGTCGAGCTGGATCAGGCTGTAGAATTCCTTGATATTTTCACGTGCCACAAATGGAGCAAAAAAGGTATCACATCTGCGGTTCTGGTTTACATCACGGAAATTGCCGTTACCCTGTGAATAGAATTCCGGCAGCATGGAGAAATAGTTGTAATCACGTTCGAGATCTCCATGTTTTCTGGAATAAACATAAAACACCTTATCTTTTCCCAGCTTCATCGGCAGTCCGCCACGTAATACATTGTCCATATAAGTATATTCGCAGTATGCATCGAATTCCGGTGAAGCAGTCTTTGTACAAATGCCCTTGCACAGATCTGCCACAAGCGCATCTGCCTCTTCTTTCTTCCGGTCAAAATACTTCCGGTCATGCTTCACGGCTAAAAACTCATCTAACAGTTCCTTGCTTTCTACCTGTCCGATCACCTCATAGAACAGGATGCTTCCCTTTGCCGGAAGATTCTGTTCGATTCCGTAAAAGCTGCACGGGATCTGGTTCTGCGTGATCTGTGGTGATTGTAAAATTGCTGCAAGTCCTTCCTTTTTAAAGCGGACGGCATCCGCAAGCGAATTGTCATAAGAAAATACCAGTTCCGGATCTACTACCGGCTGTAACTTTGCACCGTTTGGCAGACAACCGATCGTAAAATTACCGCCTTCAATACTATGTACATCGGCAGAATCATCCATACTTGCACGTACACGGAAGTATGGTCTTCCCTCGTCGGCATCCTCTACCTGCATCCATGCCTTTGCCGTCTGTGTCATATTTTTCATGCTGTCAAGTCCTACCCCGTAAGGGATTACCGCCGGCATACCGTCTAATACTTCTAAGTGAAGCGATTTATCTCCGGTATTGACGATCTCTACGCAGCGGACTAAAGCACCTAACTTTTCACCCGGAAGTGTATAGTAATTCACCGTAGTTGTAAGTTTCGTCTGCGGATTTTCTTCCCGGATCTGTAATCCATTCATGGAGATTGTCATCTCATGTGGAACTTCTTCGTCGGAAAAACACTCCAGATACGTTCCATCTACCCGTAAAAAGGTACGGAAACCGGTACGTTTTACATTCTGATATGCCATATGTGCCGGATAAAATTCCATGATCGCATGATCCTTATTATCCACACCAAAGCTCACCACGCACTGTCCGCGGTTTACGTAATAGCACCAGATCGGGATTCCGTGTACCCCGGAAATACCAGGCAGAAAGCTTGCAAATGTTGATTTTGTTCCATAATCTTTCATTGTAAAATTCTTCGTCTGTCTCATCTCTTTTTCTCCCTTTTTCCCTTTCTTTCTCTTTTTTGCTTATTTTTCTTTTGTGGGATAATTTCCTCTGCGGTCAGCTTAAATCCTGCAACCGCCTGCTGCAGTTCTCCCATATTTTCCTCTAAGTGCTTTGCTTCTTCTTCTAAGGTTCCGGCCGATGCCATCTGCTGCTCTAAGGAGCTGCTGACCTCATTGGCAGACCGTACGGTATTCTCGGAAAACTCTCCGATCGCACGTACCGAAGATAACGCCGCCTTCCGTTCCTCATTCATCTTCTCTACTTCCTGTGTGACAGCCGTCATATCCTGTGTCAGTTCTTCCATAAACTGCTGGATTGCCCGGAAGGTATCTGAGGTATTTGCCACACTTTCTTCCTGAAGTCCTACGATACGCTCTGCCTCGGCTACCTGCTCGATCGAGACCTTCGAATACTCCTCGATCTCCTCGATGATCGCCTGTATCGACTGTGCGGTCTTTGCAGAACTGTCTGCAAGCTTACGGATCTCCTCTGCTACAACAGAAAATCCCTTGCCATTTTCACCTGCCCGCGCTGCCTCAATAGATGCATTTAAGGATAACAGATTGGTTTCTTCTGCAATCTCCTGGATGCTTTCTACAAAAGTAGCAATATCGCCCATCTTTTCGCCCAGACGTGTTACCTGCCGCTGTACTTCTCCGGTTGCCTGTGAGGTGTCACGCGACTGCTTCGTCATATCCTGCATGGCTCCGACACCGGTTGCGATCATCTGCTTCGAATCCTCGATCTGGGTAATTGTTCCTAAAATGCTCTCGCTTACTGCCTTGATCTGTACGGACAGTTCTTCCATCTGGTGATTGCAGCTTGCAATCTCCGTATCCTCTTTTTCAATGTTGCTGCGGATCTCTTCCACCTGTGTTCCAACTTCCGTTACCAAATGGCTTACATTCTGGCTGGACCGGCTCACCTGCTCACCCGACTCGGTAACCTGCTCAATCATATGCTTTACCGCAAGCACCAGTTCCCGGATACGATTGACCGTATTACTGATCGCTCCATGCAGTTTTCCAAATTCTGCACCGTTTCGCATTGCAGAAGTATTGGAAACCTCAAGCAGTTCACCTTCCGATACCCGTTCCAGTCGTACCATGCTCTTTTTGATATTGCTTGTGATATTACGGATAACGATCGTTCCGATCAACATAGCAATCACACATGCTGCAATTACCATGGCAACTGTCATATTTCCAATATCACGTGAACTCTGGGTGATCACTGCCTGCGGTACCAATACACTGATATAGCCATCTGTCACGGTACTCTTACAAATCATGAAATAGTATTTTTTTCCATCATAGTTCACATACCGGTAGCTGCTTTCTTCCCCGGAGTCCTTCGCCTCCTGATAAAAATCTGTATTTACTACCGAAATATCAGAGCCGCCATTTATCTCTACGCCTTCTGCTGTGATAAAGGAAACCTGCGCACCTTCGCCCAGATCCAGTTTGCCTAACAGTTCTTCCACTGCCTTTCTGCTAATGTCCATCACAACAACGGCCTTGCTGCCTCCGCTTGTGATCAGCTTGCTGGAATACAGCACATACTCGTCTGATGCGATTTCCATCTGTTCATCAATATATGGATGCGATGTTCCCCAATGCACAAAGCTGTCGGAAAGCAAAGACGCATCCTCCGAATTTGTCATACCGTTAATAAAGCTCTCAATCGAATTTGCGCTGAGCCTTCTGCTGGTAACGACATCATCTCCTGCAACCGGAATGATCTCGATCCCATCTATCATGGTTCCTGCCGTTTCCTTGACATTGATCAGATTCCGGATGTTCTTTACTGCATTCGCCTTCTTCACGGAATCAGAATCGTATCCTCCCAACGAATACGATGTGATCGTGGCATCCTGTGACAGTTCCGATACTGCGGATACAACCATCTGCATTTCTTCATCGAAGGATGTCATCGTCATCTCTAACGCCGTCCGTGAAGATGCTTCATAATTCTTCGTCAATCCTGCTGCCGCCTTCTGGTAGGAAATCATTCCAACTGCTATTACAAACAGGATTGGAATCAGAAATCCTAAAATCAACTGAATACGGATTGACATTGTTCTTTTTTCTTTTGTATTCATTCTCTTTCTCTTCATGTGCACCCCTCCTGATTTTTATTGTATAAAAATCCTTTTTAGGAATTAAGGTGCTATTTATTAGATAGGTATCTTTTTTTTAGTTTTTAAGAAATAAAATGTGCGCTTACCACATACTCCTATACAGCAAAAAACCGGCAGCCACTGGACAACTGTCCTGTAACTGCCGGTTTTCCGGTTCAGATATTCTGTTTTCTAAATGGTTTAGGCTGCTGCCTTATCCTTCATAACAACCTTTAATAAGATCGGAGTGATCAGGGTTGTAACGATTACGACTAATACGATCGGGGCAAACAGTGTATCATCTAACATACCACACTGATATCCCTTCTGGGCTACGATAAGTGCTACCTCACCTCGTGAGATCATACCAACACCAATCTGCAATGCTTCTTTATTCGTATATTTGCAAAGCTTTGCACCAAGTCCACAACCAATTACCTTCGTTAAGATTGCAACTAAAAGCAGAACAATCGAGAATACGATCAGCTTGGAATTCATTCCGCCAAGTGCTGTCTTGATACCGATGCTTGCAAAGAATACCGGTGAGAAGAACAGATAGGATGGTACTTCAATACGTTCCTTGATGTAATCCCCAACGTTCATAGAGCAAAGCATCAGACCTGCAAAATATGCACCTGTAATATCTGCGATTCCGAAGAACTCTTCAGACGCATAGGAAAGGATGAAGCAGAATGCGATCGCAATGATCGTAGTTCTTCTTCTCTGTCCTTCGTCCTCGATGAATTTCTTTGCCTTTGAAATAATGAAAGCAACAATACCGATAAATACGAAGTATAAAATAATCTTAACAAATACAGTAACCGGATTTACGGTTGTATCCTGCAGGCTTGTTACGATTGTCAGAACAATGATACCTAAGATATCATCAATCACAGCAGCACCAAGGATCGTTGTACCAACTTTTCCCTTTAATCTGCCAAGCTCACGCAGTGTCTCAACCGTAATACTTACGGAAGTTGCAGTTAATACAACACCAACAAAGACTGCCTTTAATACTTCTAAATAATCGTTAAAGTCTGTATGGAAAAACAGAGCATAAGATAAGAATCCACCGAGTAACGGAACAATGACTCCGATCATTGCTGTTATAAAGGATGGAAGCATATTGCTCTTTAATTCACTTAAATCTGTTTCAAGTCCTGCGGAGAACATCAGGAAAATAACACCGATTTCAGCAGTGATCTCTAAGTATGCTCCTGTTGTACCTGTCAGACTGATAAAGTTCAATACAGATGGTCCTAAGATGACACCTGCAACTAATGCTCCTACTACAGCCGGCATCTTAACCTTACGTGAAAACAGTCCAAGTACCTTAGTTGAAATCAAAATAATCGCCAAAAAAAGTAAAAATTCATAAGATTCCATAAGATCGCCTCTACTTTCTTATATGTATCATAATAGGAAGATATTTAATCCTGCATTATCTTACACCCGACTATTTCAAATAGCAACACATTTTTATTTTTTTGACGTTTTTTACCATTTTTATAAAAATTTTATAATTTATATGGCACTTTTTTCTGTTTTTCCATTTTGTTTCGAAACATTCTTATAAAATACGCACATACCCGCTCTTTTTCCTTTATGAAATCCGGGTATCAAAAGATACTTTCAAATTTTATAATTAACAAAATGCACAAAATATGTTCCACAAACATTTGCAACGCTCATCGTAAACTAACTGCCAACTACAACCATACAAGTTCAGCAAAGGCTTCACTTGTGGTTTTCGTAAGCAGTGGATTTCACTCGAAGCTAAAACCGCAAATAAAAGTTTGCTTTACATATTTTGTGCATTTTGCCCCTTCCATTTTTCAAAGTATCTTTTGACACCCGGATATTTATCCGTGAATAAAGTGTGCATTTATGCACACGTCTGTGCCAGATGCGTGTTGCATGTTTTTTGCAACATCTTCCTTACGCATCTGTGCATATATATGCTCTTTTCACTATGCTGATAATATCTGCATGGTGAAAAGAGCAGCCTTCCGGCTGCTCTCTTCGAGGAGTTTAGTTATGAAAATGTTTATCTATAAAAAGGAAATTGCTAACTCATTTGATAAACATAGTATACGGATCAAATGTGTCTAAAGTGTGTCAATTTTCGAAAAGGATTCTAAACTCTTTCTAAAATTCTGTTTCGAAACAGTTTACACTTTCTTTAGAAATTTATACATGCAGTAAAAACTGGCACAGACGCAGCTTCTCCGGTGTAAGATCACTGTTTTCAAAACGTACAACGCCTTCCTCTTTCGATGGATTCAACAGATTTCCCTGTGCAAGACGTCTCTTTGTCTCCCGTGCCGTTCCCGGTCCGCCCTCATACAATGCCACCTGGTCTCCTAAGATCTTCTGGATCATCTCTGCGACAAACGGATAATGTGTACAGCCAAGTACCGCCGCATCCACCTTTTCTTCTATATATGGTGCTAACAGCTTTCGCAGGAACTGTTCGATCCCTGTTCCAGTCAGTTCTCCACGCTCAACATATTCCACAAGTCCGGGACATGGCTGCGTATAGATCTTCGCACTACCCTCGTATTTTTCCAAAAGCCTTGCAAACTTCTCCTGATGGATCGTCATCGGTGTGCCAAGCACCAGCACCTTCGGATGCTCTTTGGATAAGACTGCCGGCTTCACTGCCGGTTCAATTCCGATCATCGGGATATGCGGATATCTCGCACGTAAGATGGAAATATCTGCACTGGTCGCTGTATTGCAGGCAACCACAATTGCCTTCGCGCCTGCTTCCAGCAAATGTGTGACATGCTGCTCCGTTAATGCCCTTACTTCCTGTAATCTCTTAGACCCGTAGGGTGCATGCAGCGAATCCCCAAAATATATATAATTTTCGTTCGGCATCAGAGACACCAATGCACGTAATACGCTGATTCCGCCAACGCCCGAATCAAATACGCCGATTGGTCTTTTGGCATCTTCCATATTTCTACCTCATTTCCTCAAAAAAAGAATTATATTGCTATAATTCTTTTCTCTCTTTCTGGTTCTTATCATTCAATTTACTGCTATCCGCTCAACTCTTTTTCAACGGACAGGTGCGGACCCTCTTGTTGTTGCAGTCCTGTACATCACATGGCTCACAATCTACCAGTCCTTCAAGATAACAGAACGACTGCTTTTTTTCTTCCTTCTTCTCTGCTGTCTGTGGTGTGTCAGTCTCCTTCGGACACTTCCGGACTCTTTTCATGTTGCAATCCTGCACACGTCCACCACTGCATGCAACAAGTCCTTTCAAATAACAAAAGTTTTCCCCCATATAAACCGCCTTATCTGTGTCTGTCGCTCCCCATCCATAGTTTTTTCTATGTTTAGTCCTATTTTAACATTCCTTCTATCTCTTTACAATAGGAATACCTATTGTTTTTGCAGAATAGAGGTGATAAGATAAAATCAGTTTGAAGCGATTTTTCATCTAATACAGGAGTACTTATGATTGAACGAAAAGACTTATATCATGTTCCTTTTTACAAGAAATCTGATTTTACCGGAAGTTATCAGGGCATGCGTTACCGCATTGGAAAAGTGACCTTAACAGAAGAAAAGGATGGGGAGGACACGGAACGCACGATCTTACGCGTGACTGCCTGGCCGGGTCCTTATGCCTTTGATGCAACCACGGATGATAAAAAAGAATCCGAAGAATTCGAATTCTCAAATGATGGCATCACTGCCGCCTGTGACTGGTTAAATGCACATTACAAGGCAAAAGAAGATCTGTACAAAAAATCTCACATCTGATGTCTGACGACTTTATACTCATCATCTAACCGGTAATACGGACAATTATCAAAGGATGCGCTCAAAAAGCGGACCATATCATCCTCATCTAAGTCCATCTCACAGATATAACATTCATAGTCTTCATCGTATGTATTAAATACACAACTATCACAATTACTTACTGCCATACGTTACTCCTCTCTACCTTCATAGGAAATATAATATGTAAAAATTGTTCACGAAACGACTCACATTCGTTTTTGCAAATATTGGGTCTGCAGTTTCATATTACAGACCGGAAAAAGGCATGGTTACCTAGTATGAAAAAAATTTTAATCTTTCAGTTAAAAAAAGTCTGTTATGATTCTTATACCTACTTCAGCAGCCAGATTGGCAGCTTTTTAGAAAAAAACGGCTATGACGTTACTTACTTCCAGCTTGGTCGTGACGGTTCGCTTGCAGATATCGAACAGTTTGCAGGTCAAAGCTTCGATGAAGTGCTTGAATTCAATTCTGATCTGCCGAAGATCCGGATGGAGGATGACAGTTACTTTCTCTCACAGATCGATGCGCCTTTTATCGACTTTATCCTCGATCATCCGCTTTATCATCACGACTCCTTAAAACAGGACATCGGTTCCTTCTATGTCTGCTGCCTTGATGCCAACCACCGGGACTATATTTTAGAAAATTATCCGCATATTTCCGATGTATTCGTACTTCCGGTTACCGGAAGTGAGACTGCAGAAGCTGTTCCTTATGATAAGCGTGAGATTCCGCTGCTTTTCAGCGGAACTTATACCAGCCCTGCCGAAGTATGGGAAGCTATTAAGGACTGTCCGGGATTTATCGGTGCAGATATCCGCAGACTAATCGAAATGATGCTCGCAGACAGCAGTCTGACCTTAGAGCATGCGGTACATATGCTTGCAGAGGAATCAGACAGTCTGATCGAAGCCAACTTCCCTCTGCATATGCAGGCATACTTCCTTGCAGACACCTATCTGCGTGCCTACACCAGAGATCAGGTGATCCGTACCCTGTTGTCGCATCACATCCCGCTTACGATCTATGGCGGTGAATGGGAAAAGCTTACTTCGTCCCTGTCTGCTCCAGAAGCTGCTTCCCTGACCTTACATCCGGGTGTTCCCTTTACGGATTCCTTCACCCTGATGGCACATGCGAAGATTACACTGAATGTCATGCCTCTTTTTAAAGCAGGTGCGCACGATCGCATATTTTCCGCACAGCTGAATCACTGCGTCTGTCTGACAGATCCAAGTACTTATCTTCTGGACTGTTACACGGATCGCAAGGATATTGTCTTTTATGATCTGATGCAGCCGGACAGCCTTTTATCTGCCATCGACTTTCTTTTCCACAATGAGACTGCTGCCACACAAATCGCCACATGTGGTTATCAGAATGCTCATGCAAACCACAGTTGGGAGAATTACGGGCAGCAGCTTTTACACTTTCTTGATTCAATTACAGGATAAGATCTTAATCCTCGATAATGACCTTACGTGGATTCCGTCCCTGGATCATCTCTAACATATTACGATCCGGCTCAAATGCCATCATATTCAGACCACCTTTGCCCTTGTATACGACCTGATAGATCTTCGCATCCTTTTCTCCGGATACACAGGCACTTTTTACAGCCTGATTGTTCTTATAAGAATCTAATTCGTGGGAGCTGTCCGGGGCGATCAGAAGAACTTCTTCCATCTCGATCTGTGCAAGCTCTTTTCTCTTTTTCTTTGCCTTGATCCTTGCAATGGAAAGGCGTCCCTCGATATAGGTATATTCATATTCGATCTTTGAATTCGAATGTACCAGATAGGCAAATACGCCAAAAGCGATTGCCGGTGCAAACAGGATCGGTGAAATAAACAAAGAAACATACAGGCAGAATACTGTCAGTACCACTAAGACCGTGAACCCAATTTTATTCGCAAGCGTCTGCTTCTTTTCCACTAATACCGTATTCTCAAATATACTCATTTCCAAAATCCTTTCTCTTACCGTGTTATCGTGAGTGAATCACTTATCATATATATAATAATTACAATTTCTCCGTTCTTCGAACTTCCGAAATTGCAACAAACACGCACAATCCGGGCTAATGCCCTACTTGTTCCTGTTTGTTTATTCGTCAAATAGATAAGCAATTCTGCCTGCAAGCAATCAGATTGCTTATCTATCTGACGAAATTATTATACCATAATGATCATTATATCTCTTTTTGTAACGCTCGCCTAGAGGTCATATTATAAAATTTTTGTAAACCTCATGCTACACCTGAAAGCTTCCCATAGTATCCTGTAACACATCAATGCTCTCTAAGACACCCTTTGTCTGTTCTGACATATTTTCACTGGAATAGGTAATCTCCTGTAAGTTACGGTTTACCCCTGCAACCGCTTCGGATAATTCCTGCTGTGCCACACTGATCTGGCTTAAGATCTCATTGACACCCTGAATCGACTTTCTGACCTCTCCTGCATTTTCACCAAGCTCGCTGCTCTCCTTAGAGTAGTAGTTAACATCCCGGACATAATCGTTTGCAAGCATTTCTAACTTATTATAGTCCTCCATGACCGTTCCATCGATAAATACCAGTACATGGTTGCTTTCCTCTGACAGCTTCTGTACGCTTTCTAACACCTTACCAGTCAGTTCATTGACGCGGTCGATCTGTGCCGTCGTGTCTTCGCTTAACTTCTTAATCTCTTCGGCAACAACGGCAAAGCCCTTGCCTGCTTCTCCAGCCCTTGCCGCTTCTATGGACGCATTGAGTGCTAACAGATTCGTCTGTGACGCAATCTCCTGAATGGATGCAGACACATTCGTAATCTCGGAAATGATCTGCGTTCCTTCCATCGCTTCCTGCATCCGTTTCCGGCTGTCCACTGCAACTCGGGTTGCACTTTCCTTGCCCTGGATCAGTTCTCCGGTTACCTTTTCTACCTGGGCTACGATCTCTTTTGCTCGGTCTGCCATTCCGGCTGCACTCTGTGCTAAGTGTTCTACTTCCTCCACTGCATCCTTACAAGTCTCATCAATGTTCTGGATGCTGTCTGTCTGGGAGTCAAGATTCGCACCGGTTTCTTCCATTGCCGCACTGATCTCTACGATATTCTCATTGATGGACTCTACCTTGCTTCCGGTATCCTGCATCTTCGTATAAATAGAGACCGATTCTCCCTTGGTCTTGCGGATAATACCGATAAACTTATCCTCTAACTCTCCGATCAGATAGCTGATCTCTGCTACCTCATCCTTATACGCCTTGCAATTTTTTTCACCAATGACTTTTTCCCGGATGAAGGTCTTCATCGTCTCCATTGGCTTCAAATTCTTCCTGATACTGTATACAAGCAGAAGGCTTACCACTGCAACCAGAATCAGTCCAAGGATCAGAACCATACTTACGTTGCGGATAACCTGACCCGTTACAACTGCCTGGTTCTCTGTGATACCAAATATCCATCCGGTCGCATCTATGGCTGCCGTACTGACAAACTTCGTACTGCCTTCATAATCGGTAAGCTTCGACACCGATGTCACATCTACCCCAAGTGCTTCGGAAAGATTTGTACTGCCTTCCTCTTTTGGCAGAAAATCTGCATTCTGGTGCGCCACGACATTCCCGTCTGCATCCAGTAAAAATCCCTGAATATTGGCATCTGTGCTGACATTATCGACAATCTGTGTCAGTGTATCGATCGTAATATCCGCAAGAAATACCGCCTGCTCTCCCTGGATCTTAAACGGCTCTGCAATCGTTACGACCATCTGTCCGGATGCGAAATCCTTATATGGTGCTGTATAGATCAGATTCTGTTTTGCGATTGCATCCTTCCACCAGTCTCTCGTCGTCGGATCGAGGTCAAGTGTGGAATGATCTGCCGGAAATACGCCGCCATCATAGGCGAAGCAGACATAATACATCAGTGCATCCGGATTCTGATCCAGATTCTTTTCCAGATAATCCATGATCTGATCGGTATCCTTCGTATTCATAAATGCCACTGCATTACTGATCGTATGTACGATGTCTCCCTGCTTTTCCAGCCACTCATTTACTTCGTTTGCATTCGTCGCTGCCTGGGCAGACACATAATTCTTCGTCTGGGCTGTCATGTTGTTCCGTAACGTAGTTACACTAATCAGTTCACAGACAATGATAGCAAGTATCATATAGATAATTACCTGAACTGTGATCTTCCTGTTGATCGTCCGCGTCGTTTTCTTCATCCTTTGTCCTCCAATATCCGGCGTGCCTGCTATCATAATTTCTGATAGTTTCTATCCTGCGTTTCTATTTTAAGATAATTTTACCATACCTGAAGTCCAAGCAAAAGCAAAACCTCGCATATCGCATATTTTTCTATAAAGAAACTGGCATTTTCCGACGCCATCCGTTACAATAAAGGCATACGAAACTTTCCGAAACCTCAGGTTTCTTTTGAATTGATCTACAGATACAGAAAGGGATTGCATATGAAAACTTTTTCTTTTACTCCGGATGTTTTATCAAACTTCCCGGAAGCGATCAAACGCGAATGGGTACTTACAAATGGGATCGGCGGCTATGCCGGAAGTTCGATCATCGGTGCGCACACCAGAAAGCACCACGGCTATCTGATCGCCAGCCTGCATCCACCGGTAGAACGCTATGTTGTATTTTCCAAGGTGAATGAATGTATCCGTCAAGGAGCGGATGCTTACGATCTGACTACCAGACAGTGGGAAGCTGCCGATGGAAGCACACACTATGAAGAGGGGCAGAAATACCTGACTTCCTTTTCTTACGACGGACTGGTCCACTTTACCTACAAAGCCGGTGACATTACGATAACAAAAACTCTTGCTTTCGAACATGGAAAAAATACGATCGCGATCGGATACGAGCTAGAAAATACCGGTGCAGATGCAACACTTACGCTCACTCCGCTTTTTAACTACCGTGTACACAGTGATGGTTCCACACCGGAGGATCTTGTGTTTGATGTAACACAGGATGCACAGACACTTTCCCTGACCCCCTCAGCAAATCCGGATATTACGATCCGCTTTTTTGCAAGCGAAGGCAATTTTCAGAAAAATGAGACGATCTATGAAACAAATATGCAGCTGCAGACGGAGATCAATGTAGAAGCCGACTGCATCGACAACAACTTTACTCCATATCAGGTAGCTGTTTCTCTCCCTGCCGGCTGTCACAAGAAGCTTTCGGTCATCGGCTGTATTGAAGCAGACTGGTGCATGGATGCTTTCCAGACAATCCGGTCTGAATATGATCGTCTTGACGCTTTAGAAAAACAGGCTGGCTATACCGATGACTTTTCCAAGGCTCTTGTGGTTGCTGCAGATCAGTTTCTTGCCTACCGTCAGTCCACCGGCCTTATGACCGTTTTGGCAGGACTGCCATGGTTCACAGACTGGGGACGCGATACCATGATCGCACTGACCGGACTTACACTTGCAACGAAACGGTTCGATATGACCCGCGGCATCTTAACGACTTTTGCCCGCTACGTGAAAAACGGCATGGTTCCTAATATGTTCCCGGATGAGGGCAGCGACCCGTTATACAATACCGTCGATGCCTCCCTGTGGTACTTCTATGCGGTTGACCGGTATCTGAAATATACCGGTGCAGACTCGGATTATGCTTTCGTACAGGAAACGATCTACCCGAAGTTAAAGGAGATCCTTGCCGCTTACGAAAACGGTACGGATTTTTCCATCTATATGGAGGATGACTGCTTAATCCATGCCGGAAGCGGACTAGATCAGGTTACCTGGATGGATGTCCGTGTCGGTGACTGGGTTGCAACCCCGCGTCACGGCAAGCCGGTCGAGATCAACGCCCTCTGGTACAATGCCTTAAAGGTTATGGAATCCCTTGCAGTTCATTTTCAGGAAGATGCTGCTGCGTACCGCACGCTTGCCGATAAGGTGCAGGCTTCTTTCTGTAAAAAATTCTGGAATGCTGACGGTGGCTACCTCTACGATGTCGTTGACGGAGACACCGGTGATGCGTCCTTCCGTCCAAACCAGATCTATGCCGTATCGCTTCCATACCGGATGCTTTCAAAGGAACAGGAAAAATCAGTTGTTGATTCTGTCTACGAAAAACTCTATGTCGGCTGTGGGCTGCGTTCGATCGAAGCTACTGACCCACAGTATCACGGGATCTACAGTGGTTGTCTTGCCAAACGTGATGCTGCCTACCATCAGGGAACTGCCTGGGGCTTTTTGCTCGGCGGCTTTGTGACTGCTTATGTCAACGTATACGGACACGATAAGGACAGCATCCAAAAGGCTTATGCCTTATTTGATCCGGTGAAAAAGCATCTTTCGGACGGCTGTATCGGATCAATCGCAGAAATCTTCGATGGCGATGCACCGCATACTTCCCGCGGCTGCTATGGACAGGCATGGAGTGTCGGAGAAACGCTGCGTGCTTATACCGAGGACATTCTCCCTTATATGGAGGTTCCGGACGAAGATATGTAAAGAATACAAAAGTGGTTTACCATTTTACAAATGCACCCAGATATATGGAAGACTAGGTAACTGGGTGCAGAAAATGTGTAAAAAAGATGGGAAAATGCACCCAGTCGAGGCGAAGACAGGTAGTCAGGGGGCAGAAAGCGCACAAAAGAGGCGAGAAAATGCACCCAGCTAGAGCAAAGACAGGTAGTCAGGGTACATGGTGCCTGATTTTTCCTCTATAGATAAAAAATTGTTGGAATCCAGTTTATATCGCTCCGGTTTCCTCACGCAGCCACTCTGCCACTTCTGCATCCAGATAAGGGCTTATAGTTTCGTAAACACGCTTGTGATAATCATTTAACAGCTTCCGCTCTCTGTCACTTAACTGCTCCGGCACGATCGCATCGCGGTCAAACGGAACTAAGGTCAGGGTTTCAAATTCCATGAACTGACCGTATTCTGTCTTTTCGGCTTTTTTGCAGAGCAGCAGATTCTCCAAACGGATTCCATACTGACCTGCCAGATACAATCCCGGTTCATCCGATGTGATCATTCCCTCTTCAAACACCGTTCCAACCCGGTCTCCGGCTTCCTTTAACCGGAAGGCATTCGGTCCTTCATGTACATTTAACAGATAGCCTACCCCATGACCGGTTCCATGCAGGTAATCCAGTCCCAGTTCCCAGAGAGGTGCTCTTGCCAGATAATCGAAGTTTGCTCCCGTACAGCCATACTTAAAGTGTGCTGCGGCAAGGTTCAGATTGCCCCTGAGTACCGCCGTATAATGCTGCTTCTGCTGTGGTGAAAGTGAGCCACAGGCTATCGTTCTTGTTATATCTGTCGTTCCCTCTAAGTATTGTCCACCGGTATCCAATAAGACAAAGTTGTTATCCACAACCGGGATACTGCTTTCCTTCGTCGGTTCATAATGCACGATCGCACCATGTGCTCCGCTTGCTGCGATCGGAGCAAAGCTCTGTCCAAGGTAATGCGTTCCCTGGCAGCGGAATACTTCTAATTGTTCACAGATCTCTAATTCCGTGATCTGTCTTTTTCCATAATTCTGTTTCAGCCAGTAGATGAGCTTTATCACTGCTATGGCATCCTTCCGGTGTGCCTCTCTTACATGATCCATCTCTACCGGATTCTTTACCGCCTTCTGTTCTGTAGTCAGATTTCTTCGATTGATCAGACGCACTCCCGGCGGAACAGCTCCTCTTAGTGCAACATTGATCGTACCCTCATCCAGCCAGAGGTTCATCTCACGGTTTAATCTGCGTACATCCCGATACACCTGCAGATACGGACAAATTTCGATTCCATCTGCCTCTAATGCTTCCCGGACCACATCCGTGATACAGACCGGATTCACATAGAGTACCGCACGATCGCCATAGATCAGGGAATAGGATAAGACAACCGGGTTATAAGCAATGTCATTTCCACGGATGTTATACAGCCATGCAATATCATCCAGCGAAGAAAGTAAAAAAACATCTGCTCCCTGCTGTTTCATCTGCCTGCGGACTTCCATAAGTTTTTCCCTTCTGCTTTTTCCTGCATAGCAGTCTGCTAACAGCCAGACCGGTTCTGCAGACATTTCCGGGCGGTCCTTCCAGATCATTCCGACCAGATCCATATTTTCTTCAAAACGGATTTCTTTTTCCCGCAAGGCTTCCTTCAACTGCGTTGCATAAGTAACACTGATCGTCCGTCCATCGTACCCTAAGCACTGTCCCTTTTGTAGAACCTTCTGTAAAAACTGTGGAATACGTAAAACACCCGGTTCACCGCTCCGGTACAAGGTAATTCCGCTGCCCTTAAGCTGTTCCTCCGCCTGCAGAAAATAACGCCCATCTGTCCACAAACCGGCTTCAAGAGCAGTGATAACCAACGTTCCCGCCGATCCGTCAAATCCAGAGATGTACTCTCTGCACTTAAAATAATCGCCTACATATTCCGATGCATGAAAGTCATCCGATACGATCAGATATGCATCGATCCCATACTGCTTCATCTGTTTCCTAAGCTGCGTCAACTGTTCTCTTGCCATTGCCTTTCGCCTCTTTCTGCCGCCTTTGTTTTATACTACAGTATTTACGCCATTGACATTTGCATGTTCATCCTCCGCCATCGGGATCACCAGACACTTCTGCCCATGGATCGTCTCTGACTTGATCTGACTGAGTTTCTCCGGCTTCACACGGAGAATGACATCATAGGTCTTCACAGAATCTGTTTCATCTGAATCCTCTTCCCCGGCGATCAGTTTACGGTCTTCTAATTCCTGCTGTAAGACCTCAACCTGCTGGCGGAGTTCTTCTTTTTCCTTCTTCTGTTCATTCTGCTCTAATGCCTTCTCATCAATGACATGCTCTGCCACCGGTGGCTCATCTGCGAACTTCTCGTTGTATGCCTGTTCGATCTTGTGCGCCTTTTCTTCCGGGATTCCACTGTCCTCCACTGCCTTCATCACAGCTTCGGTACTAAGCACCAGCGGTGCATCCCCTTCCTCACTGACTGCTTCGTGATCTTCTACCATCTCATTTAAGATCCCCTGTACTTCAAGCAGCTTTGTTTCTGCCTCTTCGCTGTCCTCGCCATAGGCACTCTTGATGATCGAGTGGAACACATTCTTCTGTTCTGTTGCTGTCCGCTTTGATGTACAGCCCAGTCCGCTCTCCATAAATTCCACATGTGGAGCCTTTGCATCCTTGGTGTAAAAAAGCAGGGAATGGATATCCGTACTTCTGTCGTTAAATGCAGGGAACAGGAAGCCTGAATCCGGTGCGCTGACCACCCAGTCACGGATACGTGGTCCGATACGGTTCTCATCCTCTCTGTAACCAAGCCCCGGCTTCGATAACTGAACCGGACAGATCGCACAAAGCAGATATTCAAACACTTCCTCAGATTCATCTAAATTATTCTGATCTGTTGTCCGTGTCATAACATCGTAGGCATCATGGAAGATCAGAATCAGATAATGACCGGCATAATTGTAGTTCTCGATGACCATCTCATAAAAACGCTCTAACAGATCCTCATTTTTCAACTTACTGTCACGCAGCCCCATCAAAAACTGCTGTCTGCCACCGGTACCTTCTTCTTCAAGCGGAAAATCAAGCTGTAACAAATTATTGCCAAGCTTCCCGGATAAAGTCTTTTTCGCAATTTCCAGATACTTATAGAACTCCTCATCCTCCAGATTCAAAAACGTCTCCGCCAGATCCGTCACCTTATTCTTCTCACTGTCCACATAGCATCCGCACATCCTCGTAAAAGTACATGCTTCCTTCTTAAACCGGCGTTTTAATTCCAAAACCTCTTTATTGATCATAGTATTCACGTCTCCCATTCATTTTTATACGAAATATGTAACATATATCTATGTATTTTATCACAAGATTGAATTTCTGACCATACAGCAACATTTCGAATGCATACTTCCTTTTTCTCTACATAAAAAAGCTGTCACACGGCCCTATTCAGCTGTGTACAGCTTTCTCTTTATATTTTTTCTACATCTTCTTCCAGCTTCTCTTCCATAAAATGTGTCCGGACAATATCCGCTATTACTTTGGCTGTTCCCTCGATTCCCAAAAGACTGCTATCGATCAAAATATCCTTATGCCGATAATCTCCCGGTGCAAACTGCGCAAATGTTTTATGATAGGAATCTCTTGCCTTATCAACTTTAGCAAGCACTTGTTTTGCCACATCTTCATTCATATGCAAAAAATCTACACAATTTCTGACTCTTCTTTCATAGGGTGCATAAATAAAAATATGTATACAATTTTTCTGATTTTGTAAAACTTAATCGGAACATCGTCCTACGATAATGCATGACTGGCGTTCTGCGAGATCTCTGATAATTTTGGCCTGTTCATTAAAAATCTCAATCTGCTGTTCTGTACTTCCCATTCCGAGCGGAAAACCCATCTGAAAAAAACCTGACTTAACCTTCTCTTCCTGATCGCTGATAACAGATACCGGAAGTCCCATTTTCTCTGCTGTTGCTTCTACAATATCGCGATCATAATACTCTATCCCTAATATTTCCGCCAATGCCTTTGCAATTGGACGTCCTAAGCTTCCAAACTGTCTGGCAATGGTAACTACATACTGACTCATACCGAATCCTCCTCTCTGAATAACAGGTATATTCTCCTAAATACTTATTTCTGCCTTTACCATTTTTTTTCGTACTTCATACATTTTTCCTGCCAATTCAAATATCAGATTTAATACCCAATAAAACACACATGCTACCAGATAAACAGAAAATGGGGCATATGTCTGGCCTATCACTTCACTGGCTGCCATTGTCAGTTCAGATACTGTAATTACAGACAGTATCGAGGATTCTTTAATAGATGTTACAATCTGATTTATAATCGGCGGAATAATGACTTCTGTAATCTGTGGAAAGATAATTCTTCGTAAAGTGCAGTTTACGGTGCCCAGCGGTCTCCATTCTGTTTTAGGGCGGCCGTTTTCTGAAGTCAACGGCCGCCCATTTTTAGTTAAAAGATCACCACTTATCGTGTGTTGATCTTGATAGTGTAGTGCTTTGTGGCTCTCTTCATAATGGAATTAGCAGATACCTCATCGTTGAGAATCATTGCTT
>JALERL010000084.1 GCA_022764465.1 Lachnospiraceae bacterium
GTGGAAAAGAATACCAAGGGACTTGTGAAAAAGGATGAACCCACATAAAATGTACCATTTTATGTATCAAACATACTGTTTTATCTGTAAAAAGTGTAGAATAGCTCTTGATTTTGAACACGGATTCTGATATTATATTAATTCGTGATATATAAATTATTCCTTGCTTCCTGCATATCAGGAGGCCAGAGACCAAAAGGAGGTAAATCGAGCATGAACAAGTATGAATTAGCACTCGTTGTAAATGCGAAGATCGAAGATGATGTCAGAACTGCTACAGTAGAGAAAGCGAAAGAGTATATCACTCGTTTCGGCGGAACTGTAACAGAAGTAGAAGAATGGGGTAAGAAGAAATTAGCTTACGACATTCAGAAGATGAGCGAAGGCTTCTACTATTTCATCCAGTTCGAAGCTGCTGCTAACGTACCGGCAGAAGTAGAGCAGAACGTTCGTATCATGGACAACGTACTTCGTTTCTTATGCGTTAGAAAAGACGAGGCATAATCGGATAGAAGAAAAGGAGATCGTGGTATGAATAAAGTTATTCTTATGGGACGTTTAACAAGAGATCCGGAAGTTCGTTATACAAACGGTGATAACCAGATGGCAGTTGCCAGATATTCACTTGCTGTCGACAGAAGAGGCAGACGTAACGACAGTGACGGACAGACAGCAGATTTCATTAACTGCGTTGCATTCGGCAGAGCAGCAGAATTTGCTGAGAAGTATTTCCACAAGGGAATCAAGATTGTAGTTACCGGACGTATCCAGACCGGAAGTTATACCAATAAGGACGGTCAGAGAGTATATACCACTGATGTTGTCATTGAGGAGCAGGAATTTGCTGAGAGCAAGAATGCTTCAAATGATGCAGGATTCGCACCTGCAGACAGACCATCACCGAGCAGTGCTGCCGGCGATGGCTTCATGAATATTCCGGATGGAATTGATGAAGAATTACCATTTAACTAAATAACAGGAGGTAATAAGTCATGGCTTTCAATAAAAGTGATAGAGACGGCGCGCCAATGAGAAGAAGAGGCGGCATGCATAGAAGAAAAAAAGTTTGTGTATTCTGTGGAAAAGATAACGCTATCGATTACAAGGATACAAACAAGTTAAAGAGATATATCTCTGAGAGAGGAAAGATCCTTCCAAGAAGAATCACAGGAAACTGCGCAAAGCATCAGAGAGCTCTTACAGTAGCAATCAAGAGAGCACGTCACGTAGCCTTAATGCCATACGTTCAGGATTAATTCCGGGCCTGGCATCATATAGGAAAACAGAGATCAGCTATCCGAAGATAGCTGGTCTTTTTTCTGTATAGGAACGTCCGTTGACTTCGATGTACAAGCGGCGTATAATGAATACAAGGACGTAATATATTGGGAAAGGGAGAGAAAAAAATGAAAAATCTTAAGGTACGAACGAAGTTATTATTGATGAATCTGGTTGTTGCGATCATGATTCTGGTGGCTGTATTTTTAGCAGTCATGGGTATGGTGAATATCCGTGATAATTCCATCAAGACATTAGAGACACAGACCAGATTGGAATATGATGAAGAGATTAAGAATCAGGTTCAGAATGCATTGACAATGCTGGACTCCTATAACGAGCGCTATAAGGCAGGGGACTATACGTTAGAGGAAGCAAAGGAGTTAGCGGCAGATACCCTGCGTGGACTCCGGTACGGAGAAAGTGGATATTTCTGGGCAGATCAGATCGATGGAACGAATGTGGTACTGCTTGGAAATGATGTTGAAGGAAAGAACCGTATGGACACCGAGGATGCAAACGGTTATAAGATGGTAAAGGATATCATTGCAGTCGGACAGCAGGAAGATGGTGGCTACTGCGATTATGTATTCCCTAAGGAGGGAGAAACCGAAGCACTGCCAAAGCGTAGTTATTCCAGACTCTACGAACCATTTGGATGGGTAGTCGGAACCGGAAATTATACGGATTATATTGATACACAGATTGCAGAAGAAGAAAAAGCGGTTAATCAGGTGCTGATCTCGCGGACATCGATGATGTTAGGTGTGGTTGTGGTATGTTTTGTGATCCTTGTTATTCTTTCAGCAGCGATCATCCGCGATATCACCGATCCCTTAAAACGTATGGTACTGTTCGCAGAACAGTTAGAATCCGGGGACTTTACCGGACGCGCAAGAGAGAAACAGTTGAAGCGTAAGGATGAGTTTGGTATACTGGCACGTGCAATGAATGGATTATCCATTACTTTAAATGAACTGCTGGGCCAGGTGAAGAAAGAAAGCGGACAGATCGAGCGTGTGGTTGAGAAGGTAAACCAGAACGTAGAATCCTTAAATGGTGAGATCGAGGGTGTATCTGCAACAACCGAAGAGCTTTCTGCAAGCATGCAGGAGACCGCAGCCAGTGCAGAACAGATCAATGATATGTCCATCCAGATGGAAGAGGTATCGAAGAACATCGCAGTCCGTGCACAGGCAGGGGCAGAGAAGGCAAATGAGATCCATGTCCGTGCTGAGAAGGCGAAGAATAATACCCAGACGAGCTACGACGAAGCAGCGAATATCCAGTGCGAGATTTCAAAGAGCCTGTCTGCGGCATTAGAGAATGCGAAGGTAGTAGAGCAGATCCGTGTACTGGCAGAGTCGATCATGGATATTACGGAACAGACGAATCTGTTATCCTTAAATGCATCGATTGAGGCAGCGCGTGCCGGAGAAGCAGGAAAGGGCTTTGCAGTTGTTGCGGATGAGATCCGTAACCTGGCAGAGCAGTCGAAGAATACGGTAGAAAATATCCAGCGTATCACAGAGGAAGTTACAAGTGCAGTCGGCGAGCTTTCCGGTGATGCCCAGCGTCTGCTTGACTTCGTATCCGTAAATGTTACAGAGAACTTCAAGAACTTCTTAACCGTAACCGATGCATACAACGGGGATGCGGCATATGTAGATGAGCTGGTAACAGACTTCAGCGCGATTTCCGAAGAGCTGCTCGCATCGATCGATAATGTCTTACAGGCAATCGAGGGAGTAAGCAAGGCATCGATGGAAGGTGCGCAGGGAACAACGGATATTGCAGAGCGGAGCAGTAACGTAGCGATCATGTCCGGTAGTGTCCGGGAAGAAGTAACAACCGCAGATGAGACCGTAATGCGTCTGGTAGAACAGGTAGGCAAGTTTACGATAGCAGAGTAAGCATCGAAGATAGTGGAACCAGCTGGTTACAGGATCAATATTTGGCGATAACGCAGAAAGGGAGAATCTATGAAAAGAATGAACAGAAGCAGATTACAGAGAGTAGTAACTACAGTTTTAGCCCTGGTTATGGTATTTATGATGGTGTTACCAACTGAGGCAGCAACAAACAAGGCGTTGTGTATCAAGACAAACTTTAATGGCATGAATTATGAGAAGAATGGTGATAAGTACAGCTATAATAATTCTTATATGTCTGTTTTTTATGATACACAAAAGGCAGCAACAGTTTCAAAGCTGAAGTTAAGTGGTGTTACTTACATACCGAAGAAAATCTTAGATAAGAAGAATGCAACTGCAACCGTAAATATGTATATCGATATTGATAAGAAGAATGAGTATTATGGATCTGTAATCGGAAGATACAATATTACAGCAGTTAAGGAAGGCAAAAAGATAAAACTTTATGCATGGGATGAACAGATGCAAAAGAATGTGAAAGTTCCGAAAACAGTATCCATCAAGGCTGGTAAAGGTGCATATAAGCAATATTATATCCTGACATTAAAGAATATGCCGCTTTGCAATAAGATAGTGTTTGATAACGGAAAGAGCAGGAAGTTAAAAACAAAGGATGCTTTTAAGTATCGTGTTGCATCTACGATTGCAGTAGAAAACTATAAGGGAAAAGCTGATATTTATCTGGACAATATTGTAGTAACCTCCGCTGCAAAGAAACTGGTAAATATTAATTTTAACAAAAAAGTTAATGTAGATGTCATAAACCGGGATAAGGTTATGAGCCATAAAAATTATGGAATTAAAAAGTTTTAGCTGATTTATGGTACATGGTTACATATATTAGATGAGAAGATCTCCCAAAGCAGGTTCGGACAAGGAAGAAGGAATGCTTTTGGGGGATCTTTTTATAAAGCGTCTTTTGCCCCCTAACATTATCCTATCATATGAAAAGATGTTCTGCAAAAATGCAGAAGAAATAGAAATTTACGAAAAAAACAGAAAGCACTTGCAAAAGGAAAAAAACATGTTAATCTAACAATATAACAACTACATAAAACCTATATCATTTACATATCAGATTGAGTTGATAGAAATGATATAGGTAGAAATGAGGAATCTATGAGAGTAGGAATTGACATGGGGGGCATGTCCATTAAGTTTGGACTTGTCAATGAGAAGAATGAGATTGTAGCAAAAAAGGTAATCCCGACAGAGTTAGATATTCCGGCACTGGAACTGGTGGAGAAGATGAACGTGGCAGTAGCGGAGCTGTTAAAAGAGAATAACGTCGAAGTCAGCCAGTGCGAAGGAATCGGTATCGGAAGTCCGGGAACGATCGATGATGAGCATGGTGTGATCCTGTATTCGAACAATTTTCACTGGGAGCATGTTCCGATCGTAGCAGCCATGAAAAAGAGCTTCCCGGTTCCGATCGGAATCGCAAATGATGCGGATGCGGCAGCACTTGGAGAAGTCTGTGCCGGTGCGGCATCGGATGTTGCAAATGCCGTACTGATCACACTTGGTACAGGAGTTGGCGGCGGCGTGATCATTAACAACAAGATCTTTCACGGTCCGCTTGCAGGTGGATGCGAGTTAGGACATACCGTGATCGTTTGTGATGGTGAGTCATGCACCTGCGGAAGAAAGGGCTGTTTTGAAGCATACGCCTCTGCATCGGCACTGATCCGTATGGCAAGGGAAGAGGCAGAACATACACCGGATTCGAAGATGAATGAGATGTGTGGCGCGGATCTTACAAAGATGAACGGAAAGATTCCGTTTGATGCGGCAGCACTTGGCGATGAGGCAGCAATCCGGGTTGTCGAAAAGTATGAGTATTATCTGGCATGCGGAATTACCAATGTGATCAATATCTTCCGTCCGCAGAAGGTGGTACTTGGCGGCGGTGTTGCTGCACAGCGGGAGAATCTGACCGGACCACTGACAGAGCTTGTGAAAAAGCAGTGCTTTGGAGGGGAAAACGGTGGCATAGCAGAAATCGTTGTATCAGAACTGGGCAATGATGCAGGAATCGTGGGAGCCGCCAATCTGGTTGGCTAAGACAGGAAAATCCGGGAAGTGGCATACAGGAGAAAATCTTTGTATGCTACTTCTTTTTTGTGTGAAACAATGGTATAATACACTCTGTATACGTATGTCCGGCGAAGAAAGGCCGGCTATGGATAGAAGGATAAATGGTGTGAGGATATATCACACAATGCACACAAGTCTGTGCAGAAACGAGGATTGTGATGAAGAGACATATCAAGCTCAAGGGCAGTCTGAAGAATTACATGTACTGGCCACTGATATTAACAATACTTCTTGTGCTCATGAATATTCCGTTATACCGGATCAGTAAAGAAGCAGGAGTAATGTTTTCTGTATTTACGGTAATCTATTTCATTTTTGTGGTATTTGCCTATAACTTCAACAAGCCGGTGCTTGTAAATGAGCTGATCAATTTTGCAACCCAGTATGGAACCGTGCAGAAAAAGCTGATCAATGATTTTGAGATCCCATACGCACTGCTAGATTATAATGGCAAGATTCTCTGGGTCAATGAGAAGTTTTCGGAAGTGACGGGGAAGGATAAGAAGTATCATAAGTCGATCACGAGTATCTTTTCCGGGATCACGCGTGAGATCCTGCAGAAGGAAGAGAACGAAAAGACCTTATATATCGACTTTGATGGAAGAAACTACCGCGTCGCCTTAACGAAGATCTACTTTGAAGAGATGACAGCAGAAAGCGGGATCGTTTCGATGGAAGAGACGGAGCAGTTTCTGACCGCACTCTATCTTTTTGATGAGACGGAATTAAAGAGTTATATCCGTAAGAATGAAGAGCAGAAGCTGGTTGCCGGACTTGTCTATATCGACAATTACGAAGAAGCCTTAGACAGTATTGAGGATGTCAAGCGTTCGCTTCTTGTTGCGTTAGTTGACCGTAAGGTCAACAAGTACTTTGCACAGATGGATGCACTGGTGCGTAAGATTGAGAAAGATAAGTACTTCGTCGTATTCCGCCACAAGTATCTGAAGGAATTAGAAGAGGATAAGTTCAGCCTTTTAGAGGATGTTAAGACCGTGAAGGTCGGAAATGAGATGGCAGTTACCTTAAGTATCGGAATCGGTAATACAGGAGCAACCTATAATCAGAATTACGAATATGCCCGTATGGCGATCGATCTGGCACTTGGACGAGGCGGCGACCAGGTGGTTGTTAAGGAGGGTGAGAATACCTCTTATTATGGAGGTAATTCCAAGCAGGTTGAGAAAAATACAAGGGTAAAGGCGAGGGTAAAGGCACATGCGCTGCGTGAGATCTTAGAGAGCAGGGAACGTGTATTTATCATGGGACACAGCATCGGGGATGTCGATTCCTTTGGTGCAGCGATCGGTATCTACTGTGCGGCAAGAGTGCTTGGCAAGAAGGCACAGATCGTCATTGATGACATAACCACATCCCTGAAGCCGTTGAAGGACTTCTATACGGAAGCTGCGGGTTATCCGGCAGATATGTTTATCAGCAGTGAAAAGGCATTGGAACTGGTAGATTATAATTCACTTGTCATGGTCGTAGACACGAACCGTCCAAGTTATACCGAGTGCCCGGGACTGCTTAAGCGGACAAAGAGCGTCGTAGTATTTGACCACCACAGACAGAGTGCAGAGGTTATCGAGAATCCGGTTCTTTCTTATATTGAACCGTATGCATCCTCGACCTGTGAGATGGTTGCAGAAGTATTGCAGTATTTTACCGAGAATATCAAGCTTGCACCGCATGAGGCAGACTGTATCTATGCGGGTATTCTGATCGATACGAATAACTACATGTCCAAAACAGGTGTGCGTACCTTCGAGGCTGCCGCATACTTAAAGCGTTGCGGAGCAGAGGTTACGCGTGTCCGCAAGCTGCTGCGTGAGGACATGGCAACTTATAAGGCGCGTGCCGAAGTTGTCCGCCATGCGGATGTATACCGTGGTGCATTTGCAATCTCGATCTGTGAGACAGAAGATGTTGCAAGTCCGACGATTGTTGGTGCACAGGCAGCAAACGAGCTGTTGAATATTGTAGGGATTAAGGCATCCTTTGTACTTACCAGCTATGCCGGTAAGATCTATGTAAGTTCCCGTTCGATCGATGAAATTAATGTACAGCGTATCATGGAACGCTTTGGCGGTGGCGGACACCTGAATATGGCGGGCTGTCAGCTTACGGACTGTACGATCGCACAGGCAAAAAATATTATCAAAGACACGATTGATACGATGATAGAGGAAGGAGATATACAGCTATGAAAGTAATTTTATTAGAAGATGTGAAGCCATTAGGAAAAAAGGGACAGATCGTTGAGGCAAGTGATGCTTATGCGAGAAACGTTCTTTTTGCAAAAAAGAAGGCAGTAGAAGCAAACGGAAAGAACTTAAATGACTTAAAGTTACAGAACAAGCATGCAGACAAGGTCGCAGAGGAGAACTTAGAAAAGGCAAAAGAGCTGGCTGCATTTTTAGAGGATAAGGTTGTCGAAGTAAAGATCAAGACCGGAGAGGGCGGAAGAACCTTCGGATCGGTTTCCACCAAGGAGATCTCTGCGGCAGCAAAGGAACAGATCGGCGTAGATATTGATAAGAAGAAAATGCAGTTAGATGATGGCATCAAGGCACTTGGTATGTATGAGGTCAATGTGAAGCTTCATTCAAAGGTAACCGGTATCTTACGCGTGAAGGTAACTGAGGCATAGCAGGGAGAAGATAGATGGAAGAAGCGTTGATCAAGCGTGTAATGCCGAATAGTCTCGAAGCAGAGCAGTCTGTGATCGGATCGATGATCATGGATAAGGATGCGATCGTGGCGGCAAGTGAGCTCCTGATCTCTGAGGATTTTTACCATAAGCAGTATGGAATCCTGTTTGATGCCATGGTTGAGCTTTTTAATGCAGGGCAGCCGGTAGATCTTGTGACCTTACAGAATAAGCTGAAGGAAAAGGATGTACCGCCGGAGATCAGCAGCCTGGAATATGTCGGAGATCTGGTAACCGCAGTGCCGACCTCTGCAAATGTAAAGTATTATGCGAATATTGTAAAAGAAAAATCCGTTTTACGGAATCTGATAAAGGTGACCGAGCATATCGAAAATGAATGTTATGCCGGCAAGGAAAGCGTGGAAGATATTCTCGCAGACACTGAAAAGAGCGTATTCAGCCTGCTTCAGAACCGGAGCGGCGGGGATTATGTCCCGATTAAACAGGTCGTTATCAATGCACTGGATAAGATCGAGCAGGCATCGAAGATGTCCGGAAATGTAACTGGAATCGCAACCGGATTCGTGGATCTGGATTACCGGACATCCGGCTTACAGCCGTCCGATCTGATCCTGATCGCAGCAAGACCTTCTATGGGTAAGACTGCATTCGTTTTAAATATCGCGCAGTATGTTGCGTTCCGGAGTGATCTTACGACAGCGATCTTTTCGCTCGAGATGTCAAAAGAGCAGCTCGTAAACCGTCTGTTTTCCTTAGAGTCAAGAGTCGATGCACAGACCCTTCGGAATGGTAATCTTTCCGATGCGGAATGGGAGAAGCTAATCGAGGGTGCCGGAGTGGTCGGACGATCCCATCTGATCATTGATGATACACCGGGTATCTCGATCTCAGAGCTGCGCAGCAAGTGCAGAAAGTATAAGTTAGAGCAGGATCTGAAGTTAGTTATCATCGACTATTTACAGTTGATGTCCGGAAGTGGAAAGAGCACGGATTCGAGACAGCAGGAGATTTCCGATATTTCCCGTTCCCTCAAGGCATTGGCAAGAGAACTGAATGTTCCGGTGATCGCACTTTCCCAGTTAAGCCGAGCCGTAGAGCAGAGACCGGATAAGCGTCCGATGATGTCGGACCTCAGAGAGTCCGGAGCGATCGAGCAGGATGCGGACGTGATCATGTTCATTTATCGTGATGACTATTACAACAAGGACACCGACCGCAAAAATATATCCGAGATCATTATCGCAAAACAGAGAAATGGTCCGATCGGAACCGTGGAACTTGTCTGGTTGCCACAGTATACGAAGTTTGCAAATATGGAAAAATAGGAGATAGGGCAGATACAGTCAGAATTGTGGCTGTATCTGTTTTTTTGTGTCATTTTTTTACGATGAAAATATGTTGCCCGCGCAATCGGTGACGTTTATAATGTAGGGTATCAAAAGGTATCAACGGCCTTTGATGGAACACCCGTAAAAATGTGGACAAGCATGTGAAAAAGGAGGAGTCTTGTGGACAAGCAGCGGTATATGATATCAGATGCAGCAGCAGCCGTAGCGGTAGAGTCGCATGTGCTGCGTTACTGGGAAGATGAACTCGAGCTTACGATTCCCAGAAATGAGATGGGGCATCGTTACTATACAAAAGAGAACATAGACGAATTCCTAAGGATAAAGGAACTGAAGGAGCAGGGGTATCAGTTGAAGGCGATAAAAATGATCTTACATAATCAAAACCCTGCCGATTTAGAGACGGAGGATATGTCTGAGATGAAGAAAGCTGTAGTTGAGAATCCAAATAAGGTGGTGCCATACGAAGCCCAGTACGGGGTAAACAAAGCGGAGAACAGAATCGACAAGCAGGCGCGGTTAGAACAGTTTGAAGAGATGATGACACAGATTGTGAAAAAGGCAATCTCGGAAAACAATGCTGCACTCGGCAGGGAAGTCGGGGAAGAGGTCGGTGTCCGTGTTTTAAAGGAGATGAACTATCTGATCCGTGAGCAGGACGAGCAGTCCGAGGAGCGGTACCGCAGATTAGACGAAGCGATCCGCAATAACTATAAGAAAAAGGGAAAAGAAAAGTCAGGACGTCTTTTCGGAAGAAAACAGGAATTAAAACCAAAGCAGGCATAGAGGTAAAATAAAAAATGCACAAATATGTTCCGTATGTTTACGTTACATGATTTGTGCATTTTATTCATTAGGAATCCTTATTTATCGGATTTTGCTAAGAAGTCGTTGATCTGTGCAACTAATGCATCCGGCTCAATACCATGAACCATAGCTGCCTCTTCGATTGTTTCCATCTGGGATGAAGGACATCCAAGACAATGCATTCCTATGTTTAAAAGGATTGGTGCAATATTCTCATCAATCTGAAGTAATTCACCGATCATTGTGCTCTTTGTAACCTGTGCTGCCATGATAGTACCTCCTAATTTTAGTTTTATTTGTGTGCTCTATTATAAGCGAAAAAAAGAAATTATGCAATTAGCATTCCCTTTGTTTTTTACAATATACATGATCGAATGCTCTTGTAATCGTGTAATTTTTGTATTAGAATAAATCATAAGCTAGTGGTTAGCTATATAACGACAAAGTCTAAAGGAGGAAAATAAAATGGCATTTGTTATTACAGATTCTTGCGTAAGCTGTGGAACATGCGAACCAGAGTGTCCGGTAAGCGCTATCTCTGCTGGAGATGGTAAGTTCGATATCGATGCTGGTACATGTATCTCTTGCGGAACATGTGCAGGTGTTTGCCCTACAGGAGCTATCGAAGAGGCTTAATCTTACGAACATAAGGAAGAAAAAAGGAACCGCCGTTGTCATCGTAGATGACATCTGCGGTTCCTTTTTTACTGTATAGGATATTCCATTGGAATTTCTATACAGTAAAAGCAAGCATGCCAATATGCGCATACTTTATATTACAATAGAATATTGCAGATGATCAGGTTATAAATACAAAAATCTGGTTGTGGGAAAGTAAAATAACAGCTATAATAAAACAAACAAGCAAATGTTATTTTCTTATTTTTTAGACATAATATCTATGTGGTAAATGATAAAATAGGTGGTGAAAAATATGATGTATCCATATATGACATTGGCAGATGAGACAGAGATTGTTCATTCACAGATTATTGAAAAAGATGGAGTGAAAAAGGTGATTGTCAACTTTGAACGCCCAACAGAAGATGGATTTGATTCGGCAAGATGTGAATTGCCTGATTATATGTGGACAGAGCGAACCGGCTATACGGACGAAGAAATCGCTATGTTTGAAAAACTTTTACACAGTAACGCACATTTGTTGTACAAATATGCCAAGAACGGAGGAATTCAAATTGCCTAAATTATTTATGGTAAGTGGATATACCGTATACTTTTGGTCGAATGAAAATGAGGAACCAATTCATGTTCATGTAGCGAAGGGCAAGCCTGTACCGAATGCGACAAAGATATGGCTTACACGGTCAGGTGGCTGTATTTTAGCAAGTAATGGAAGCAGGATCTCAGATAAGGAACTAAATGAATTAATGGAATTTATATCAGCCCAGTTTTTTCTTATTTGTTCAAAATGGAAACAGGCATTTGTAACAGATGAAATAAAATTCTATTGTTAAAAATAATTGCTGATTTTGGCATAATAAAAGGCTGGAGGAGCGAATAGTAAAAATTCGTTTCTCCAGCCTTTTTAACGTTTGGCATCACGCTTAAATCTTGGCAAGTATCTGAAGTGCATGATCATCGATCAGCATATCATAATGCTCCATGAAGTATGCTTCGGTCGCATGGGTATATTTTTTCTGTACGCCGTATTCGGCAAGGATATTACATACTTTATTGAACTCTTCCGGTGTATGATGTCCCTTACAGATGACAAGCAGATACTGGTCGTATCCCGGCTTGCGGTATAAGGTGTTAGAGTCATCATAAAAGCCCTTTAATATTACTGCGAGCTTTCCGACTGTCTCTAAGCTGTTAAAAGCAAACAGCTTGCTGATCTCTAACGGAACATGTACCGGAGCTTCGGTATCTGTTTCGGCTGAGTCTGTCCGGACATCGGCTGTGGTATCCTTCGTGGCTGCTGTCTGTTCAGCCGCCTTGGTCGTGCGTCCGGTCTTCTCATTCTCCTGCTGGATCTGTTTAAAGAGATCGAGAATATCGTCTGCACCCTGTGGATTGCCTGAGGAGCTATCATCAGAAAGAATATCATCAAAGTCATCCGAAGGTTCTGAGAACTTCGAAAACCGTGTATCTAATTCTTCCGGGTATTCAACCTTTGTGATCAGAAGTACGATCGTATCAGCAGAGAGGGGAATCGCCTCGATCATCAGAGGAATATCCTCAGCCTCAAATCCGAATTCATAAGAAGCCTGCTGCATCATTTCGCGGAAAAGAGATTTGGCTTTTTCTGTTCCGTAGGCAAGCTCACTTAACTTTAATTGTCTGTCATCAAGATCAGCTCTGGTTAAGGTACACCGGATCTGATTCTCGTTTATTTTTTCTATTTTCATATGCCCACTTCCTTTCCTAAAATCCGCTATTCATCTTCTTATTATAAGATAAAGGATATGCATTGTAAACGTCTAAAATTTATTAAAAAATTCTAAAAAGTATGAAAAAATCAGAATATAGTTGCAAGTTCTTTATACAATATGATATAAACAGAACAAGAGATGCATTTCACTGACATGTCCTATGGAAGGCGTCTATGAAAAGCATTCGACTTATCGAAGAATCATTATCTGACAGATACCGGATCATACGTGAGCTTGGTGAAGGTGCAAGCAGCCGGGTATATCTGGCAGAACATCTGAAATTGAAGACATATCGTGCAATTAAGTGTATATCTAAGTCACATCCCTTGCAGTCTCAATTTCGTCTGGAAGCAGATCTGCTTATGAACTTATCCCATCCATCGATTCCTGTTTTGTACGATTTCTGGGAAGATGCGGACAATCTCTATCTGATCGAAGAGTACGTGGAGGGAGAGTCACTTGGGCAGTATATGCTTTATCATGATCATATTTCCCAGGAATATATTATGCAGTTAGGAATCCGGTTATGCGGGGTATTGGAATATCTGCACAGCAGACAGCCGTATCCGGTATATTACAGGGATCTGAAGCCGGAACATATCTTTTTGTGCGGAGACCTTGTCAAAATCATTGATTTTGGAATTGCATCATATCAGACCGGTCGGGAAGAAAATTTCCAACATTACGGAACTATCGGTTATGCTGCACCGGAGCAGTATACGGATCTATTGCCTACTCCGGCAACGGATCTCTATGCGCTTGGAAAGGTGTTAGAGCAGTTATTGAAAAAGTCCGATGGTTCCAGACATCTGAAACAAATTGTCCGAAAGACATCAGAACCGGATTCCGGTCGTCGCTATCCATGCGCGGCCGCATTGAAAAAGGATCTGGTCAAAGAATTAGAACGGACATGTCAGAAGCAAAGTGGAAAAAGAAACAGGCATCTCTTAGAACAGATCGCAGTGGTCGGAGCAGAGCCGGGTATTGGCACCACACACATCGCAGTTTCTCTCAATATCTATCTCAATCAGCAAAAACAGCCCTGTATTTACCAGAATGTAACAGAAGAAGATATCGTTTCCTTCCTTACGGAAAGCCATTTTCTTTTTAAAGGAGCGGACGGAGTCTGTCACAGGGAATGGTTCCGGGGGATTCCATATGATGGAGCAGAAGAAAGGAAGATGGATGTATCAGGGGATGCGTATGTGCAGGTCACAGATTATGGAAGCGGATTAGAGGAATGCGTGTTAGCACAGGCAGAATATACGATTCTTGTCATCGGAGGAAGTCCGTGGGAGGAAGAAGCTGCAAAGCATGCATACCAGAAGCTTCAGTATATGGAGCATCTGATCCTTCTCTGTAATCATGGCCGCAGGAATATCTGTAAGCGGTATGCAGCCATGTTTGGCAGACGGGTATACAGTTTTCCATATGATCCGGATGCATTTGCATGCAGCCAAAGAAAACGGGAATTGTTTGCAAAGATACTGCAAAAAGAGGGGAGGAGATAGTATTTGTTCACGGAACGAAGACAGTACACAAAGGGCAGCCGGATATTGATCGGCATTACAGGAGCAGCACCGGGCATGGGAGTCACCCATCTGACGCTGATGCTTGCCGGTTACAGCGCGGCAATACAAAGAAGAAAGACGGCGGTTGTAGAACTTGGCGGGGATCATGTATTATCCGGAATCCGGGATACGACAGGCAGGCTTGCCTGTTACTGTGATTATCCGGAAAACCGGATGTCAGAAGTCCTGAAGAAGGATTATGAGGTGATCGTATTCGATTGCGGCAGTACCTATTACCGTATCCGCAGGGAGCTGCTTTACTGTGATAAAAAGCTTGTGGTTGGTTCTCTCGTCCCGTGGCGCAGACAGGAATATATGGATTTTATTCTGGAAGAAATGGGGGAAGATATACAGGCACAGAACATGATACTCTTAACGGCGAATGGGATAAAAAGCGATAAGAAGGAATTTGTGAAAACAGTAAAAATGCCGGTGTATGATATCCCCTATGTTCCGGATCCATTCCATATAGGAAAAGACCAGTATGGATTTGTACAGCACTTTTTAAATATGCCTTAGGAATAATATATATCACGAGGACTCCTTTTGGTAGGAAGAAGGGGCAGCAATTATGAAAAATGAGAAAGAATTAAACAGCCTCTACATCGAATTACAGTCAATTGAAAACCGCGGTATTACGATCTGGTTAGCGGATGAGATCTGTTCCTCTTTTGAGATCGTACATGAGGTTATGCTGCACGAAGAGTGTACGTATATGAGAGACTATGTATTCGATGGAGAGCGACTAAAAGAACTGCATTTTGACCGGGTCGCAGGAATCTGAAGACGGAAGCACCCTAATGCCTGATCGAAGAAACAGGGCGACCGGTGGTTCTATGCGTAAAGGGGCCGTCTGTGGGAATACCACAGGCGGCTTTTGCATTGGAATTGGATGGTAAAAGGTATTTACACGATGCGCAAAATGGTATACTCTGATTAAAGAAAAGGAATAAAATAGACAGATAAAGCAGATGGTATACAGGAGGATGGCAGAGTGAAGAAAAGAAACCGGTTGGTACCAGTTTTGGCAGTGGCAGGACTGATTGTGATCGTGATGCTGATCACGGCAGCAGCACGTTTTATAGAGCGGTATGTCCCATCGAAGGAAGTAGAGGACATGAACGCATACTACAGATTAAGCAGTGAGCAGGATATGGCAATGGTATTAGATGATACCTTATTGGAGACACTTTGCGAATATGTTGATGGTGAGGTATATGTTGATTACAATACCGTGCATGAATATTTTAATGAACGTTTCTACTGGGATTCAGCAGAAAACGTCCTGTTGTATACATTGCCGGATAAGCTGGTCACGGTGCAGGCAGGAAGTAAGGACTATCAGGTCGGTAAGGAAGCAAATTCGGAGAGCTATACGATCGTAAGGGTCGATGGAGATACCATGTATCTTGCACTTGACTTTATTGAACAATATACGAACCTGACACACAAGGTATTCGAATCTCCGAACCGTGTGGTACTTACCAGCGTGTGGGGAGAAGTCGACAGTACGACAGTGAAAAAATCAACCCAGCTTCGTTTGAAGGGCGGTATCAAAAGCCCGATCTTAAAGGAATTAGAAAAGGGAGAGGCACTGACCGTTTTAAAAAAGGACGAAACATGGACAAAGGTAGCAACTGAGGATGGAATCATTGGCTACTTAAAGACAAAGTTTATGGATAAGGTAGGAACCACAAAGCGGAGCCATGACTTTGAGGAACCGGTATTTACCCATAATCTGAAAGATCAGACGATCGAGATGGCATGGCATCAGGTAACAAGCCAGGATGCGAATGCGACGATTGCCGATGTACTTAAGAATACAAAGGGGATCAACGTGATCTCTCCGACCTGGTTTTATCTGAATGACAACAACGGAGGCATTGCATCCTTAGCAAGCAAAGATTATGTGAATTACTGTCATCAGAATAATATCGAGGTCTGGGCGCTGGTCAGCAATCTTGAGAACAAGGAAGTAGATACGACTGCGGTTATGAACCGTACTTCTACAAGACAGAACTTAGTCAACCAGCTGGTATCCGCAGCGATCGAATACGATCTGGATGGAATCAATGTTGACATGGAGGCATTAGATGCCACAGCGGGAGATGGATACCTTCAGTTTATCCGTGAGTTATCGTTAAAATGTGCCAAAAATGAGATCGTCCTTTCGATTGACAATTACGTTCCGACGGAGTTTTCTGCATTCTATAACAGAAAAGAGCAGTCGAATTTTGCAGATTATATTGTGGTCATGGCATATGACGAACATTATGTCGGATCAGATGAGGGATCGGTGGCATCGATTGGCTTTGTGACCGATGGCGTCACGAATACCTTAAAGGAAGTTCCGGCAGAGCAGACGATCTTAGCCTGCCCGTTCTATACGAGGATCTGGGCGGAGACACCGAAGGATGATGTCGGAGATTCGGCAGAATCCGCTTCTGAGGATTATGTTCCATATGAATTAAGCAGTGAAGCCGTGGGCATGGATACCGTAACAAAGCGTCTGGAATTAAACGGTGCGACGGCATCCTGGTCAGAAGCCGACGGACAGAATTATGCAGAGTATGTCAATGATGGTGTAACTTACAAGGTGTGGATCGAGGACGCAGCATCCTTGGAAAAGAAGTTACAGGTGATGAAGTCGAATAAGTTAGCAGGTGCATCGTTCTGGAAGCTTGGTTTTGAAACAGACAGTATCTGGGATACGATCATCAAATATACGAATTAGAACAGACCAGAGAATCGCAGTTCTATCGCTGTTGAGCATCACATATCTATAGACAACAGGGTGTTATAGGTTGGAAGAGATCGGATATGAAAAAGCGGATAGAACTGGTGATGGGAATTGCATTCATAGCGGCAGCTTTTTTTCTTGCAAGAGAGGGCGCAACAGCCGTCAGCAATGCGCAGGCAGCAAAGCAGAAGGTCTGTATTGTAGTTGATGCCGGCCATGGCGGGGCAGACCCCGGTAAGGTCGGCATCAATGGCGTTTTAGAGAAGGATCTCAATCTGGCGATTGCCAAAAAGCTGAAGGCATTGTTAGAAAAGAAGCAGTACCGGGTAGTGATGACAAGGGAAAAGGATGCCGGATTAAATGATTCCGATATAGCGAATAAGAAGGTGCAGGATATGCGCAGAAGATGCGAAGTGATCACAAAGGAAGCACCGGTATTCACGATCAGCATCCATCAGAACAGTTATCCGGAGGAATATGTAAAGGGGGCACAGTGCTTCTATTTCGGACAGTCAGAGGATGGAAAAAGATTAGCGGAGACCCTACAGGAGAGCCTGCGCAATACGCTTGATCCGGAGAATAAGCGTGAAGCTAAGGCGAATGAAAGCTATTATCTGTTAAAAAAGACACCATCCCCGACGGTGATCGTGGAGTGTGGCTTCTTAAGCAACGGAGGGGAAGCGGCACTTCTTATGACAGAGGAATACCAGCAGAAGGTGGCATCGGCCGTCTGCGATGGAATCTGCAATTATTTAAAGGGAGAAAGTCCGAAGCAGGAAGAACAGTAAAGGATAATGGTAAATTCATCTGACACATAGTATAATTAACTATATAAAAAATCGCTCAGACCTCAACGGCCTGGGCGATTTTCTGTTAGGGGAGTTTTTAATGACCACTTCTTATATTTAATCAATTTCATGTTTTCTACACACAGGACATAAATGTTTTGTGTTACTCATCGTTGACTCTTTCTTATTTTAGGATTCCACTACAGAAAAGTGGTACAAAGTCTTCGACTTGAACGTCTCATCAGCCTTTAATACAACCGATGGGAACTCCGGATGATGGATCGAATCCGGATAATGCTGTGTCTCTAAGCAGACAGAGGAAAATGCCGGATAATCGATATTATTTTTCCCTTTCTGGTGAAGCACATAATTCGGAACATAGACCTGAATGCCCGGCTGATCAGTAAAGCATGTCATGCGGATACCACTGACCGGAGACTGTAAGATCGCCGCTTCGCGAAGTCCGGAGCCATTGAGTAACAGGTTGTGGTCATAAGTGCCGCAGATCGCAAACTGTGGATCAGAATTCTCAAAGTCCTGACCGATCGTCTTGAACTTCCGGAAATCAAATGGAGTATTTTCTACAGAAAGCAGCTTGCCGGTCGGACACTGGTATGGATCAGATTCTGTCATCTGATCGGCATCGATATGAAGCTCATGGTCTAAAACGGTGTCGCTTCCCTGACCGCTGAGATTGAAGTAACCGTGACTTGTCACACTGAAAACAGTATCCTGATCAGTCGTTGCTTCATATGCGATCGAAAGCTCGTTGTCTTCCGACCATCCGTAGGTTACGGAGACATTCAGATTGCCCGGATAATTTTCTTCGCCATCCGGAGAAAATCTGGAAAAAATCACCTTATCACCGGAGATCTTCGCATTCCATACGCGTGTTGCAAAGCCGGTAGGACCGCCATGCAGGTGGTTTGGTCCATTGTTGATGGCAAGCTGGTAAGTCTGACCGTTTAAGGTAAATACTCCGTTTGCGATTCGGTTCGCACATCGGCCGACAACGGCACCGAGGCTTGCATCGTCTTTCAGATATTCTTCGCATCCATTCAGCCCAAGGCAGACATCAATCAGTTCTCCGGTCTTATCCGGAACAAAGATGCTGATAATGCGGCAGCCATAGTCGGATACGGTAACGGATGCACCGGAAGCATTTTCCATACGATATAAGGATATGGTTTCACCATTCGGGGCAGTACCATATTCACTTTTTGTTACGTTCATTTTAATCCTCGTTTCTGCGCACGTTTTTTGTGCTGCACACAATAAGTGCGCATAGCGAGTTTGTGTCAAGTGCGCGCAGACACAAATCTCATGTGTGAAAATTTATTTTCACACGAAAATCTTCTTTCAATCATTCTGAAAGTAAAAGCTGACAAATATATATAAAGTAATCTGTCTGTAAATGACCGGATTACATATATGTTCATCAGAAAATAGTATCTGACAAGATACATTATGCCACACTTGCCATGCCATGGCAAGTTTTTCTGTTTTTGCAATTTTCTTGCCATATTCCAAGAACGTGTTATAATAAAAATTATGGAAACGAAGATAGAAAAAATAACAGACATCACGCAGGATGCGGATAAAATCCAGACTGCGGCAGAGATCATAAGAGCCGGTGGACTGGTTGCATTTCCTACGGAAACAGTATATGGATTAGGAGCAGATGCGTTAAATGCGAAAGCATCCGAGAAGATCTATGCTGCAAAGGGCAGACCGTCCGATAATCCGCTTATCGTACACATTGCAAAGTTTGAAGATATGGCGAAGATCGCCAAAAAGCTGCCGCCACAGGCGAAGCTTTTAAATGATGCATTCTGGCCGGGACCGCTTACGATGATCGTAGAGAAGAATGACAAGGTACCGTATGAGACAACAGGAGGAATGGATACGGTTGCGATCCGTATGCCGAATCACCCGGTGGCACTTGCATTGATAAGAGAGAGTACCGGATTTATTGCGGCACCGAGTGCGAATACATCAGGCAGACCAAGCCCGACATTGGCAGATCATGTAGCAGAGGACTTAGATGGTAAGATACCGATGATACTGGATGGGGGTCCGGTAGGAATCGGAATCGAGTCTACGATTGTAGATCTGACGGAAGATGTTCCGATGATATTAAGACCGGGCTATATTACACCGGAGATGCTTTCGGAGGTGATCGGTGAGGTGAAAATGGATCCGGGGATCATTGCATCGGATTCCACAAAGAAGCCGAAGGCACCGGGTATGAAGTATAAGCATTATGCACCGAAGGCAGATCTGGTTTTAGTTGATGGGGAAGAAGCAAAGGTTATCGAAAAGATCAATACTCTGACAGCAGAGGCAGTTACCAAGGGGAAAAAAGTTGGCATTATCAGTACAGATGAGACATTTTCTGCCTATAAGGAAGGACATGTGATCAGTATTGGTGCCAGAAGCAACGAAGACGTAATTGCACAGCATCTCTATAAGATCTTACGGGAATTTGACGATATGGATGTCGATCTGATATACTCTGAGAGTTTCGCGACACCGCGTATCGGTCAGGCGATCATGAACCGGCTGTTAAAAGCAGCAGGACATCAGGTGATTTCCGTATAAGAAGGAAAGGTATGATATTTTATGAAGACCTACAAACGTATTGTATTTGTGGCAGAAAGCGGTACCAGCCGTGCACCAATGGCAGCCGGTATCCTGGGGGAATACACATTAAAGCATCCGGTTGAGATCATCACAAGGGGATTAGTGGTATTATTTCCGGAACCCTTGAATCAGAAGGCGGAAGCTGTTATGATAAGCAACGGCATAACGATGGAAGGCTTTATGTCGAGCCAGATCACCGAAGATGACTTCGATGATGATACCTTAGTACTTACCATGGAAGAACAGCAGCGTCAGAAGATCTTAGAGGGCTTCGATGGCGCAAAGCCGGAGAACGTGCATGTCCTGACAACTTTAGTCGGGGATGAACTTGAGATCATCGATCCATATGGCGGCAATCTGCAGGCGTATGGACTGTGTTATGAGACACTGAGTAAGTCTATCAAAAAATTAGTGAAACTATTAAACGAAGGCGAATAGTGTGAAATAAGATTTTACACGCAGATCTGTGTATGTGTGCACTTGACACAGATTTGTTATAGGAAAGAACGTGCACAGAAATGAGGAAAATATGTCAAATGTATATGTAATGGATCACCCACTCATTCAGCACAAGATCGGCTGGATCCGCAGAGCGGATACCGGATCTAAGGATTTCCGTACCTTAGTAAGCGAGATCGCAATGTTAATGTGCTACGAAGCAACCAGAGATCTGAAGCTCACGGATGTTGAGATCCAGACACCGATTTGCAAGACAACCGTGAAGGAGTTAAAGGGTAAGAAGCTTGCGGTTGTACCGATCCTTCGTGCCGGACTTGGCATGGTAGACGGTATGCTTGCAATGATCCCTGCAGCAAAGGTAGGACACATTGGTCTTTACCGTGATCCTGAGACATTAAAGCCGGTTGAGTATTACTGCAAGCTGCCGGAAGACTGCAGCGAGCGTGAGGTATTCGTCGTAGATCCGATGCTTGCAACCGGAGGATCATCCATTGCAGCGATCCAGATGTTAAAGGACAGAGGCGTAAAAAATATCCGCTTCATGTGCATTATCGCAGCACCGGAAGGAATCGCAGCGATGCAGGAAGCACATCCGGACGTAGACATCTACGTTGGTGCGAAGGATGAGAAGTTAAACGAGCACAGTTATATCGTACCGGGTCTTGGTGATGCCGGTGACCGTATTTTCGGAACAAAATAAAAAAGAGGATCGTCTGATTGTTGGAATCGGGCGATCTTTTTATATATGTTATATAATATGACAATAAGTGAAGAACTTAAAAATTAACAGATAGGAAGAAGAGCAAAATTGTGATACAATTTAGAAAATAACGTATCAGAAAGGAAGGATCACATGAGCGACAAACGTGAGGATTATATCAGCTGGGATGAGTATTTTATGGGTGTGGCGATGCTGTCCGGCATGCGCTCAAAGGACCCGAATACACAGGTGGGAGCCTGCATCGTCAGTGAAGAGAATAAGATCTTGTCCATGGGATACAATGGATTCCCGAAGGGCTGCTCGGATGATGAATTTCCGTGGAGCAGGGAAGGCGAGCCGCTGGATAATAAGTACTTTTATACCACACACAGCGAACTGAATGCGATCTTAAACTACCGGGGCGGAAGCCTTGAGGGTGCGAAGATGTATGTCACACTTTTTCCGTGTAATGAATGTGCGAAGGCGATCATTCAGGCAGGGATCAAGACGATCGTCTATGGAGAGGATAAGTACGAGCATACACAGGCGGTGATCGCATCGAAGCGGATGCTAAATGCAGCAGGTGTGCGCTATTATAAGTACACACCTACCGGCAGGGAGGTCCAGATAAAGCTGTAAGTTAATATACAAAGCCGGGACAATTTACATTTATTTTATAGACAATTTTTATAAAGATGGTATAATCATAGTTGCAGAGGAAATAATTTTGAAGAGCCTGTTTTTCTATGGATGGGCAGCAGGATTTTTCATCTGTAAATGCATCTTGATTTGCGGAAGTGGAAAGGAGCATCATGTGAGATACAAAAGGAACGTGTACGAATCGTTTGTATTAATCATGCAGTTTGGTCTGAACATGATTGTTCCGATACTACTGTGTACGGCATTGGGGGTCTATCTCGGAGATAAGACCGGACATCCGTTTTGGGTAGTTCCACTTTTTTTTATTGGTGCGGTTGCCGGATTTCAGAATATCTGGCGTATGGCAAAGCGGATCTATACGCAGGAGAGCAGGCGTGACAGGCGTATGGAAGATCCCGCAAAGGAGCATGTCAGTGCAGACCGGACCGGGATACAGGATGCAGGACATGAGGAAAGTAAGCATTTTCAAAAGTGAGTAGTTGCAAGTATTTTCAATAGAAGAATGGAAGCTATATGTTAAGAAGAATCAATCGCGCATTACCGGAGTTGATGATAGGGATCATTCTCTGGGGAATCGTTGAACAGCTTGTCGGTGTCTGGTTTGTATCGGACCGGCTCCGGTATTCTACCGGTGTCTGGATCGGGATCTTAACAGCGTGTGGAATGGCAGTCCACATGGCGGTGATCTTAGGGGATGCAATGGACATTGGGGCCGAGAACGCTGTCCGCAACAAGGTCGCATTTCATTCGGTTTTACGGTATCTTGTCGTAGTGGCTGTCTTTTTTATTACGGCAAAGTTCCGGTTGGGAAATGTGATCGCTGTTTTTATCGGCGTAATGGGGCTGAAGATTGGTGCATATCTGCAGCCTCTTACACATAAATGGATCATTAATCTGACAGGAAGAGGTGATGAGTCTTCGGACAATAAAATATAAGGAGGTGAAAGCGTGACGAACGCAATTTTGATGGGATCCGGTGCGGATAATATCGATTTTATGATTCATGGGTTATTTTCCTATGAGTTATTCGGTCACACCGTCTGGATTACAACATCGCATGTATGTATCCTGATTGTAATGCTGATACTGATCGTTTTTGCAATTATTGCAAACCGTAAGATCAGGCATGCAACAGAAGTACCCGATACCTTCCAGAACATTATCGAGCTGATCGTTGAGAAGCTTGGTGGTATCGTTGGTGGTGTTATGGGTAAGAATGCGCCAAAGTTTGTGAATTACATCAGTACCATTTTCATTTTTATTCTGATGAGTAATATTTCCGGTCTGTTTGGACTGCGTCCACCAACCGCTGACTATGGTACGACACTGGCATTAGGTCTGATAACTTTTTTCCTGATTCATATCAATCAGTTCCGTTATCAGAAGCCTAAGACGATATGGAGAGACATGTGCTCACCATTGCCGCCATGGCTGCCGATCTGGCTGCCAATCAACCTGATAAGTGAGGTCGCAGTACCAATATCCTTATCCTTACGTTTGTTTGCAAACGTATTATCCGGAACAGTTATGATGGCACTTATTTACGGATTGTTAAGTAAAATAGCGATCATCTGGCCGGCAGCACTTCATGTCTATTTTGATCTGTTCTCAGGTGCAATTCAGACATATGTATTCTGTATGCTGACGATGACATACATCAATCAGGCTATGGAAACAGAGGACTAACCAAAGCGGTTAGCCGTCAGGAAATTCACCGCATAAAATACAGAGGGTGGATTTACCAATATTTTAAGTTCATAAAATAATATTTATTCAGGAGGAATCAATATGAATATTACAGGTGAAGATTTAATTTTAGCATGTTCCGCAATCGGTGCAGGTTTAGCAGTTATCGCTGGTATCGGACCTGGTATTGGACAGGGTATCGCAGCAGGTCATGCAGCAGGTGCTGTAGGTAGAAACCCGGGAGCAAAGTCAGATATCACATCTACGATGTTATTAGGACAGGCAGTTGCCGAGACAACCGGTCTGTATGGTCTGTTAGTAGCAATGCTGTTATTATTCGTAAAACCTTTAGTCTAAATAGAGAGATCTGCATCTGCAAAAAAGCAGAGCGGAAATTCTTTGGAATGGAAAGATTATATGTTTTAAAAATATGATAAGAAGGGAGGCAGGCCAGGCTATATGACAAGATTATTTGATCTTGATTTTCAGCTGTTACATGACACGGTACTGCTTGCAATTGCAGTATTTTTCCTGTTTCTGTTGCTGTCATATCTGTTATTTAATCCGGTGCGTAAGCTGTTAAAGGATCGTCAGGATAAGATTAAGGGCGATATTGATACAGCGCTTGCAGACAAGGAAGCTGCAGCAGCATTAAAGGAGCAGTATGACGAGAAGCTGAAGAATATCGAGAAAGAAGCAGAGGTTATTCTGAGTGAAGCCCGCCAGAAAGCATTGAAAAACGAAGCACGTATTATCGATGAGGCGAAGGAAGAGGCAGCGCGTATCAGAAAGCGTGCCGAGGAAGAAGCCGAGTTAGAGAAGAAGCGTGCAATGGATGACATCAAGCAGGAGATGATCCAGGTGGCATCCCTGATGGCAGGCAAGGTAGTTGCGGCCTCTATTGATACAACGATTCAGGACCAGTTAGTAGATGAGACATTGAAAGAAATAGGTGATGAGGCATGGCTAAGCTAGTATCAAAGACATACGGTGATGCGTTATTTGAGGTAGCGGTCGAGGAAGATAAAGTAGATGCCTTATTAGAAGAAGCAAGAGCGGTTCTTGCTATCTTAGAAGATAACAGTGACTTGTCGAAGCTGATGACGCATCCGAAGATCGTAAAAGAAGAGAAGATGAAGATCATCGAGGAGATCTTTTCCCACAGAGTGTCAGACGAGATCGTCGGACTGATGCGGTTAGTGGTTCAGAAGGATCATTTTGGTGAGATGAACCATGTGTTTGAATATTTCATTTCCACCGTGAAGGAATATAAGCACATCGGAACAGCTTATGTAACTTCTGCATTGGATTTAACAGAGAAGCAGAAGCAGGACATCGAGAAAAAGCTGTTAGAAACAACAAAGTATGCAGAGTTTGAGATGCACTACAGAACAGATTCTGCACTGATAGGCGGACTGGTAATCCGTATTGGAGACCGTGTGGTAGACAGCAGTATCCGCACGAAGCTGAATAAGCTCTCCAGTGAATTATCCAAATTACAGTTGAAAGTGGGTGAATGCGCTTCATGAATTTGAAACCAGAAGAGATAAGTTCAGTCATCAAGGAGCAGATTAAGAGATATGCAGCGCAGTTAGAAGTATCAGATGTTGGTACCGTTATCCAGGTTGCCGACGGAATTGCGCGTATTCATGGTCTTGAGAATGCAATGCAGGGTGAACTTTTAGAGTTTCCTGGTGAAGTATATGGAATGGTATTGAACCTTGAGGAAGATAACGTAGGTGCCGTATTATTAGGTGACCAGCGCAATATCAACGAGGGAGATATCGTTAAGACTACCGGACGAGTAGTAGAGGTTCCGGTCGGAGATGCTTTATTGGGACGAGTTGTAAACGCATTGGGACAGCCAATCGATGGCAAGGGCCCGATCGAAACAGAGAAGTATCGTCAGATCGAGCGAGTAGCATCCGGTGTTATTTCCAGAAAGTCCGTAGATACACCATTACAGACAGGTATCAAGGCGATTGATTCCATGGTGCCGATCGGACGTGGACAGCGAGAGCTGATCATTGGTGATAAGCAGACAGGTAAGACTGCAATCGCGATTGATACGATCATTAACCAGAAGGGACAAAATGTAAAGTGTATTTATGTTGCAATCGGTCAGAAGGCTTCTACCGTAGCATCCCTGGTTAAGACATTAGAAGAGTTCGGTGCAATGGCATATACAACCGTTGTTGTATCAACAGCCAGCGAACTTGCACCATTACAGTATATTGCACCATATGCAGGATGTGCCATTGGTGAGGAATGGATGGAGAATGGAGAGGATGTACTGATTGTTTATGATGACTTAAGCAAGCATGCAACGGCATACCGTACACTTTCCTTACTTCTTAAGAGACCACCAGGACGTGAGGCTTATCCGGGTGATGTATTCTATCTGCATTCAAGACTGTTAGAGCGTGCAGCAAGACTTTCCGACAAGTTAGGCGGAGGTTCCTTAACAGCACTTCCGATCATCGAGACACAGGCAGGTGACGTATCTGCATACATTCCTACGAATGTAATTTCCATTACCGATGGTCAGATCTATCTGGAGACAGATATGTTCAATGCAGGTTTCCGTCCGGCTATCAACGCAGGTCTTTCCGTATCACGAGTAGGTGGATCTGCACAGATCAAGGCGATCAAGAAGATTTCAGCACCGATCCGAGTAGAGCTGGCACAGTACCGTGAGCTGGCTGCCTTCTCACAGTTTGGTTCTGAATTAGACGCAGATACAACCGAGAAGTTAGCACAGGGTGAAAGAATCCGTGAGATCTTAAAACAGCCACAGTATCAGCCGATGCCGGTTGAAAAACAGGTTGTGATCATCTATGCAGCAACCAAGAAGTATCTTCTCGACATTCCGGTAGAGAATGTGTTACAGTTCCAGGATGAATTGTTTGAGTACATTGATACCAAGTATCCGGAGATCTTAACATCGATCCGTGAGACCAAGCAGTTAGAGGAAGAGAACGAGAAGAAGCTGATCCAGGCAATCGAGGAAAAGAAAGCAAGTTTTATGAAGTAAAACAAGTTTATAAAAAGGCGGTGAAATGATATGGCCTCAATGAGAGACATAAAGAGACGTAAAGGCAGTATCCAGAGTACGCAGCAGATCACAAAAGCCATGAAGCTTGTTTCTACCGTAAAACTGCAAAAGGCGAAAAGCCGTGCGGAGGAAACGAATCCGTATTTTAATTACATGTATAAGACAGTTAGTTCGATGCTGGCACGTTCCGGCGGGATCAATCATCCGTATCTGACGGGAAGTGATTCCAAGAAAAAGGCAGTGATACTCATTACCTCGAACCGTGGACTTGCCGGTGGATACAATTCCAATATGGTGAAGCTGGTTACCGGAAGTGACCTTCCAAAGGAAGATACCCTGATCTACTCGATCGGTCACAAGGGAACCGAAGCACTCGAACGGCGTGGATATCAGATTATGAAGGATGAGTCCGAAGTAATCGAAGCACCGACCTATGCAGATGCATCTGCAATCTGTAAGGAGGTGCTGGATGCGTATACGTCCGGAGAGATTGGAGAGATTTATCTGGCATATACACACTTTAAAAATACGGTAGTGCATGAGCCGAAGATGATCCGGCTTCTCCCGGTAGATCTCGGTGAAGTAGAAACAGATCAGACAGAATCCAATATTCTGATGAACTACGAACCGAATGAGGAAGAAGCACTTGACATGATCATTCCAAAGTATGTAACGAGTCTGTGCTATGGAGCACTGGTAGAATCTGTTGCCAGTGAGAACGGAGCCAGAATGCAGGCAATGGATTCTGCAACGAGCAATGCAGAGGATATGATCAGTGATCTGACACTCAAATACAACAGAGCGCGTCAGGGCTCGATTACACAGGAACTGACAGAGATTATTGCAGGCGCAAATGCAATATCATAACGAAAAGGAGTGATAGAAAAGATGGCAGAAACGAATACAGGCAAAATCACTCAGATTATTGGTGCGGTACTGGATATCAAGTTTTCCGAAGGAAAGCTTCCGGAAATAAATGAAGCAATCAACGTTCCACTGAAAAACGGAGGAAAGTTAGTTGTCGAAGTATCCCAGCATCTGGGTGATGATACAGTGCGTTGTATCGCCATGGGTCCTACGGACGGATTAGTCCGTGGAATGGAGGCAGAAGCAACAGGTTCTGCGATCCGTGTACCGGTAGGTGAGAACACACTGGGCAGAATGTTCAATGTTTTAGGTGAACCGATCGATGATGTCGAAGCACCGAAGGATGTTGAATATATGCCGATTCATAGAAAAGCTCCGGCTTTTGAAGAGCAGGCAACATCCACAGAGATGTTAGAGACAGGAATCAAGGTCGTTGACCTCCTCTGTCCATATCAGAAGGGTGGAAAGATAGGTCTGTTCGGTGGTGCCGGTGTAGGTAAGACGGTACTGATCCAGGAGCTGATCCACAATATCGCAACCGAGCACGGTGGATATTCCGTATTCACCGGTGTAGGTGAGCGTACTCGTGAGGGAAATGACCTTTACTATGAAATGAAAGAATCCGGCGTTATCGATAAGACAACAATGGTATTCGGACAGATGAACGAGCCACCTGGAGCACGTATGCGTGTAGGTCTGACCGGACTTACCATGGCAGAGTACTTCCGTGATAAGGGTGGAAAGGATGTATTGTTATTCATTGACAATATCTTCCGTTTTACACAGGCAGGTTCTGAGGTATCTGCACTTCTTGGACGTATGCCATCTGCCGTTGGTTACCAGCCGACACTTCAGACAGAGATGGGTGCATTACAGGAGCGAATCACCTCAACCAAGAATGGTTCTATTACATCCGTACAGGCAGTATATGTACCGGCCGATGACTTAACAGACCCGGCTCCGGCTACTACATTCGCCCATCTGGATGCAACCACTGTATTGGAGCGTTCCATTGCAGAGCTTGGTATTTACCCGGCAGTAGATCCGTTAGGTTCTACCTCCAGAATCCTTGATCCACGTATCGTAGGTCAGGAGCACTTTGAAGTAGCCCGTGGTGTACAGGAGATCCTTCAGAAGTATAAGGAATTACAGGATATTATCGCTATCCTTGGTATGGACGAGTTATCCGAAGACGATAAGTTAGTCGTATCAAGAGCAAGAAAGGTTCAGAGATTCCTGTCACAGCCATTCTTCGTAGCAGGACAGTTTACCGGTCTGGAAGGTAAGTATGTTCCGATCGCTGAGACGATCCGCGGCTTCCGTGAGATCCTCGAAGGAAAGCACGATGATGTACCGGAGAGTTACTTCCTGAATGCCGGCAGTATTGACGAAGTACGTGCCCGCATGCAGTAATGGGGGATGAATATGGCAGAGGAAAACAGAGTATTTGATATTGAGATCATCACACCGGACCGTATCTTCTATACCGGTAAGGCAACGATGATCGAATTTAATACAGCGGATGGTGAGATCGGTGTCTACAAGAACCATATCCCACTGACAACCGTTCTTGTTCCGGGCATCGTAACGATCACCGGGGATGAGGGCTTAAAGACCGCAGCCGTTCACGCCGGTTTTGCAGAGATTCTGCCGGATAAGGTCACCTTATTAGCAGAGATCGCAGAATGGCCGGATGAGATCGACGAGCAGCGTGCCGAAGCCGCAGCCGCACGTGCGAAGGAACGTCTGACAGCAAAGACGAAGGACATCGACTTAGCGAGAGCCGAGTTTGCGCTTCGGAAGGCACTGGTTCGTATGGAGATTAAAAAATAATCGAATCGATGTAACAAAGCGTACACAGGGGGCACTGTTTTCGAAAGTGCCCCCTGTTGCCGTTTGCAGGCTTGCAATTTGTCGTACTTTGTAATATGATAAGAATCATCTTAAGAATTGAATATTGCAGCTATAAAGTGAATCTGCATACGACTGCATGGAACAGACATCTTAGAGATGCAGATGAGAGGGAATCAGGTGTAAGCCCTGAGCGATCCGGTCACTGTGATAGAGGAGTGAGACATTGATACCATTGTACGCCGAAGGGGTGTATGAGAAGGAATGTCAGGCGATGATCCTTAAGCCAGGAAACCTGCTTTATAGTAAAATGAGCTTCCGATGAAAGTGTTAATTTTAAGAAATTGGAGCCAACATTGTGCAAAAGTGCACAGTGCTGGCTTTTACTGTGATGCAGTGCTTTCCCGGAAGAAAATAGAAAGCACTGCTTTTTT
>JALERL010000102.1 GCA_022764465.1 Lachnospiraceae bacterium
TTGCAACGCTCATCGTGAACTAACTGCCAACTACAACCATACAAGTTCAGCAAAGGCTTCACTTGTGGTTTTCGTAAGCAGTGGATTTCACTCGCAGCTAAAACCGCAAATAAAAGTTTGCTTTACATATTTTGTGCATTTGTCCTTTTGATTTTTATAAAGCATCTTTTGACACCCTAATCTGAAATGGCAAAATGCATACACCTGATGAAACCGGGTATATTAGATAAGAAGAAAGAGCATCAGAAAACGGAGGAAATGACAGATGGGGCAGGAGGATAAGCAATATACCAGAATGACACAGACACCGATCTATAAACTGATCCCGTCTCTGGCTGTGCCAACGATCATCTCGATGCTGACTACCGCAGTCTACAATATTGCAGATACATATTTTGTATCGAAGCTTGGTACCAGCGCTTCAGGTGCAGTTGGAATTGTGTTTTCCCTGATGGCAATCATTCAGGCGGTTGGATTTACGATCGGAATGGGTTCCGGAAGTTATATATCAAGGCTGCTTGGGAAAAAGGAGCAAAAGCTTGCAGACCGGATCGGAAGCTGTGCGGTTTTCAATGGTCTTGTTATGGGTGTGCTGATCGCAGCAGTGGGTCTGATTTTTACGGAACCGATCATCCGGCTGATCGGGGCAACCGATACGATCGTACCATATGCAGTCGAGTATGCACGTTATATTTTTCTGGCCAGTCCGGTGATGATCCTCTGTTTCGTGCTTAACAACCTGTTGCGTGCACAGGGCAAGGCGAAATCTTCCATGGTAGGAATCCTTGCAGGAGGACTGCTTAACATCGCATTAGATCCGCTTCTTATTTTCGTATTTGATACGGGAATACGTGGTGCTGCGATCGCAACAGCAGTCAGTCAGGTGATCAGTATGGTCATCCTCTTTATTCCATTTATCCGTAAAAAGACGGTGCTGCATGTAACCGTGAAAAATATTTCCGCCAAGATCGGGATTTACTGGGATATTTTAAAGTTCGGACTGCCATCCTTGTTCCGGCAGGGGCTTGCCAGTGTAGCGGCGATTCTGTTAAACCGGAGTGCAGCAGCTTACGGAGATTCTGCGGTGGCGGCAATGTCGATCGTGGCGAAGATCTTTATGGTAATCTTCTCGGTGTTAATCGGTTTTGGACAGGGCTATCAGCCGGTTGTGGGGTATAATTATGGTGCAAAGATCTATCACAGAGTCCGGGAGGCATTCTGGTTTACACTGAAGGTGGGAACGGTGGTAATGACTGTCTTTGGCGTGGCTGCATGGCTGCTTAGTCCGACGCTGATGCGGGCATTTTTAAGTGATGACGCAAAGGTGGTTGAGATCGGAACGATGGCACTTCGGATGCAGTGTGTGGCAACACCGTTTCTGACGCTTGGTGTGGTAAGCAACATGACCTTACAGGCAGTTGGAAAGACCGTTTCTGCAACGATCCTGACATCCACCAGACAGGGAATCTTTTTTATTCCACTGATCCTGATCCTGCCGGGGATGCTTGGGATTACCGGGGTGGAGATCACACAGCCGATTGCAGATCTGATGACTTTTGTATTCTGTATCCCATATATGTATGTATTTTTGAAGCGGTTAAAGAGGGCGGAAGAGAAGCAGACTGAAAATTGACAAAATATATACCATGATATATACTAATAGTAGAAGAAAGGGGATGATCGGTATGATGACAGCAAAAGTGTTTGAAAATGGAAGAAGTCAGGCAGTGAGACTTCCAAAGGAATGTAGATTTAATACGGATGAAGTAGCGATCAACAAGATCGGTGAGATTGTTTTACTTATGCCGAAAACAAATAAATGGAGTTCCTTTATGCAGGTAGTTGATATGTTTTCCGAAGACTTTATGGAAGATGGACGGGATAATGGAAAGGAACAGGTGCGTGAAGAATTATGAGGTATATGTTAGATACCAATATATGTATTTACGCGATAAAGCATAAACCGGAACAGGTTTTTTGTCGTTTGCAGGAACATGATCCATCTGAAATATGCATATCTTCTGTTACATATGCAGAATTGGTACATGGCGTTGAAAAGAGCAAGGCAGTTGAAAAGAACCGGCTGGCACTGGCATTATTGCTTGCAAACATTGAGATTATCAGTTTTGATTCTCTTGCAGCGGAAAGTTATGGAAAAGTATGGGCTGATCTGGAAAAGATGGGAACACCAATCGGTCCCTTGGATATGATGATCGCAGGACATGCACAATCGCTGGGATATACGGTTGTGACAAATAATACAAGGGAATTTGAACGGGTAAAAGGGTTAAACCTTGAAAACTGGGTTGAGTAAGAGAATAGAGAATAAAAAATGCGTCAGTACCTCAGGTACCGGCGCATTTTTGCGTGATTACATATCGTGCTATTTCAGAAGCTGGATCGTTCCGATCAGTGGAACAGGAATCTCTTCCTGATTGATTGCGTGGATCAGTCCAAGGATCCAGCAGATCAGCATGAAGATACCCCAGATCCATCCGATACATGGGATTACAGTAAGCAGACTGAATAAGAAAACGACGAGAGCCTGATTCAGATAGAATTTAGCTCCTTCGCTGTCACCGGCACAAAGCGCGATGATCAGTCCGATGAAGGTAATATAAGCGACGATACTGGTTGTTTTTTTGTCCATTTCATAACTCCTTTTCATTCATTGGTTAACAGGTTTATCTAAACCGTCCTGCAAGATCACAGGACGCAGCTTAGCGTTACAAGTGCGGATTAAGAGAAGAGGATCTTGCAGAAGTTCTTCTTTCCACGTTTTAATACGAAGCCATCTCCGGAAAGTTCATCCGGTGTGAAGGTCTTTTTGATATCGGTGATCTTTTCACCATCGATGGATACACCACCCTGTTCTACGGCACGACGTGCTTCAGAACGTGTCTTGCTTAATTCGGATGCAACAAGAAGTCCCATAATATCAATCGTTCCATCTCTTAAGTCTGCTTCGGTAATCGTTGCGGTTGGCATATGATCGGTATTTCCGCCACCGGCAAATAATGCCTTGGCTCCTTCTTCTGCCTTTTTGGCTTCTTCTTCACCATGAACAAGCTTGGTAAGTTCGTATGCAAGGATCTCTTTTGCACGGTTTAACTGGCTGCCTTCCCATTTATCCATCTCGTCGATCTGCTCTAACGGAAGGAAGGTAAGCATACGCAGGCATTTTAATACGTCAGCGTCGGCAACGTTTCTCCAGTACTGGTAGAAGTCGAATGGAGATGTCTTGTTTGGATCAAGCCATACGGCGCCGGACTGGGTCTTACCCATCTTCTTACCTTCGGAGTTCAAAAGAAGGTTGATCGTCATGGCGTAAGCATCTTTTCCTAACTTTGCACGGATCAGACGGGTACCGCCGAGCATGTTGCTCCACTGGTCATCGCCACCGAACTCCATGTTACAGCCATACTTCTGGTATAAGGTTAAGAAGTCGTAGCTCTGCATGATCATGTAGTTGAACTCCAAGAAGCTTAAGCCTTTTTCCATACGCTGTTTGTAGCACTCTGCGGAAAGCATGCGGTTTACGGAAAAATGAGCACCGACATCACGTAATAATTCTACATAATTCAGATCTAACAGCCAGTCGGCATTGTTGACCATAAGCGCTTTTCCTTCACCGAAGTCGATAAAGCGGCTCATCTGTTTTTTGAAGCAGTCGCAGTTGTGCTGGATCGTCTCTTTGGTCATCATCTGACGCATATCGGTACGTCCGGACGGATCACCGATCATGGCAGTTCCGCCACCGATTAAGGCGATTGGTTTGTTGCCTGCCATCTGTAAACGCTTCATCAGGCAGAGTGCCATGAAGTGTCCAACATGAAGGCTGTCAGCAGTCGGATCGAAGCCAATGTAGAATGTAGCTTTTCCGTTGTTGATCAGTTCCTTGATCTCTTCTTCATCTGTTACCTGGGCAATCAGACCTCTGGCAACAAGTTCGTCGTATAAAGTCATATCGTTACCTCTTTCTTTTCCTATAAAGCCATATTGTGGTTTGGAAATTTGATTCCTAAATATTATATATAAAATCGGGATATTGTATTATACCATGCATATCGCGAAGCTTACGCTTCACTTCTATGCTCATATCTGGGGCGGGTCATTCATGCTCAGATCCACTCTGGTGCAAGCACCTCGTGGCACTGAGCATGCTGCCCCTGGTATAATAAAAAAACCCGTCCTATAGAAAGGACGAGCAATACCCGTGTTACCACCTTAATTCGCAGATCATTCACATAACCTGCCTTAATAAGTACAAAATACTCATGCAATCATAACGGATGCAAAACCGTCACAGCCTACTAATCCAAGCTTACGTCAGATATTTGGTGTGAAGCTCCGGGATGTATTCAAAACAAGCTTCTCATGCGCCTCTCACCGGCCGGCAGCTCTCTGTCTGTTTCACTTATTCCTACTTGTTCCCTTCACAGCATTTAACTATTGTCATTATAGGTTGAGTTAAAATCTTTGTCAATCATTTCTTGCCGGCATGACAGATAAAATGTTAGAATAGATTTTAAATGGAACAAATATTAGAAAAGCATTGAGCCGGAATGATGGATCATACCGGATAAATCTTTCGAGGAAAAGTGATAAGTATGGAAAAAAGGAAATCTGCAGTCAAGGGAAGTACCTTAAAATGGATCGCAGTGGTCACAATGTTAATCGATCACATTGCAGCAGTTGTTTTCGCACATATGATGACGACTTCTATGCTGGATGGTTCGTATTACGATGTCTGGGTCAGGGTCTATTATGTCATGCGCGGGATCGGGCGGCTTGCCTTTCCGATTTTCTGCTATCTGCTCGTGGAAGGAATCCGGTATACTTCAAATGCGCTGCGTTATGGAACGCGTTTATTCATGTTTGCACTCCTGTCCGAGATCCCGTTTAATTATGCAATCTATGGAACGTATCTGGAAAAAGGAAAGGCACACAATGTATTTTTCACGTTGTTTCTGGGATTTGTGGCAGTGGAACTGATCAAGTGGATCAGGCAGTTTGTCAGGGCAAATTCCATAAGCTGGCTGCTTGTCGTGATCCTTGTGGCAGCACTCTTTATGCTTGCCGCAGAAGGACTCGATACCGATTATGGTGCATATGGAATCTTAACGATCGTATTATTATATTATCTGCAGCAATCATGGTATGGACAGAGAAAGGGACTGGCATTTTTACTTGCGATCGTGCCGCTTATGATCTCGGATACACTGGAGATGACAGCAGTCTTAGATACTTATCTGATCCATAAATACGATGGAACAAGGGGAAAACAGATGAAATACTTCTTCTACCTGTTTTACCCACTGCATCTGCTGATACTGGGATTGATTGTACATTATATATAGGATGTAATTAGAAAAAGAACACCCTCTGTGGGAAGCTGGAAGACCGGCTTCTCCCGGAGGGTGTTCTGTATATGAATATACTTTTTGTAATACAAAGCGTATGGAATTTTGCAGGAAGCAAATATCATACCTCTACAATTCGAATCCGCTGAGGATTATGAAGCAGATGCGGCAGATTACCAGACAGACGGAGAATATGGCATTGACAATATCGTTGGAAAGCGGATGTCCTTCGTATCTAACAGCTCTACCTCAGGATTTAAGGTACCGGCCAATGCAAACGTAAGACCTTTAAAAACCATGGCATCTGTGACTTTGATATCAGCTATCCGTATCCGCGCCCACCGGTTTTACGAGCGTCAGGGCATAATTTTGTAAAAATGGTTTACCTTCATTTTACAAACACTTTACAGAACCGGTGTCGTATATTTTACCTGTTTCCAGTAATCTGTACTTGTCGGCGACGAGGAAACGATGTGAAAAAATGGAGGAAAAAATTTTATGAAAAAATTATTGGCAATGATGCTTACAGGAGCATTATTAGTAGGAACCTTAACAGGATGTGGAAACACAAAGACAGACAATTCAGCAGATGCAAATACAGATACAAAGACAGAGGC
>JALERL010000043.1 GCA_022764465.1 Lachnospiraceae bacterium
ATTCTTAATATGTTATGTATCTTAGAACAGGTTCACCTGACCTGCATATTTCTGATTTACAACATAATATGCCTTGCCGTCTTCCGGCTTTAAATATACCTGAAAGCTCTTGATTGCGGATGCCTTATGACCATCTGCTACATATGCAGCCTTTGCTCTTTCTACTACGTCTGCTACAACGTCTTCACGATTATTGAACTGGATAAATACTTCTGGCACAAGTACTTCCTCCTTCTTCTCTGCTACTTTTTTTGCTGCCTTCTTAACGGTCTTCTTTGCTGCTGCCTTTGTCTCTTCTGCCTTAGCTGCAACCTTCTTCTCCTCAGCTGCTGCTTCCTTCTTTACAGCTTCAACCTTTGCTGCTGTCTTTGTCTCTTCTGCCTTCACCGCATCCTTAACCTCTGCAACCTTCTTCTCTACTGCTGCTTTTGTCTCTTTGACTGCTGCCGCGGTTGTCTTTGCAACGCTCTCACTTGCTGTCTTTACGGATGCCTTTGCTGCTGTTACTTTTTCGGTAGCTTTCTCCCCTGTTGTCTTGATGCCTGTTTTAATGTCTGCTGCCGTTCCTGCTAGTTTCTTCTCCATAATTGAATTCCCTCCTGCAAACTATTCACACACTAAAAATTTCTCCATTGCCAACAATGCTTCTTCTTCATCCTTACCATCTGCTACAATGTTCACTGACATTCCCTTGGAAGGATTAAAAGCCATGATCCCCATAATGCTCTTTGCATTTATCTTGCGGTTATTACTTTCCAGTGTAATGTTGCTGTCAAACTTACATGCAACCTGTACTAATTCCGCAATCGGATTATCATACTCTTTCGAAACATTTGAAACGATAATTTCTTTTCTGCTCATGTTCTTCCACTTCCTTTATACTTATTAGTACAAACCCTAATATATCCTATTAAAATCTAATTTGCAAGCGACTTACGCATTTTGTGTTATTTGTGCCAAAGCAATTACGAAAGTTTGGAAAAAATTATGCAACATTTTGTATAAGAAACTAGCTTTTATCCTCTATTTTCACGTTCCGTCCGGATCACCTGCTGAAATTCCTTCACATCCTTTGCAATGACACCACTTAATGCCAAAAGACAGATCAGGTTCGGGATTGCCATTAAAGCATTCGCAATATCCGAGAAATTCCAGACGATATCTAATGCTGTTGTTGCCCCGATATAGACAACCAGTGAAAAGATAATACGGTATACCATATTATATTTATGCGTGCCAAACAGATATTCAAATGCTTTTTCCCCATGATATTCCCAGCCAAGGATCGTCGAGAATGCGAACAATGCAATTCCGATGCAGACCAGATAACCACCTGCTTTTCCAAGCACTGTCTCAAACGCCAGGATCGTGAGAGCCGACCCTTTCACCAGCTTATCATAGGAATAGACTCCGTCTTCCGAAAAATGGTACTGCTCACCGGAAGCATCCACAAAGTCTCCGGTAAGCGAAGTAAGCTCTGTATGATCCATACGATTGCCATCCGCATCTGCTGCTGTCAGTGTGATCACACTTCTATCGCCCGTATTCGTAAGCACCGCCTGTGCACCATCCAGCTCTACCGTATAATCTGTCTCAATCTCCTTTTGATTATCATCTACCGTGTAAACAACCAGTGCATTTCCCTCTGTCACATAACGTCCGACCGCACTCTGTTCCGTTGTTCCAAGTACACCCGAGCTTGCAATACAAAGTCCCGTGATCGTGCATACCACGATTGTATCCCAGAAGGTTCCGGTCATATTGATATAACCCTGTCTGACCGGATGATCGGTAGTTGCCGCTGCCGCTGTGATGGCAGCCGATCCCATACCTGCTTCATTGGAAAAGACACCTCGCGCTACTCCAAAACGCATCGCATTCATCATTGCTGCTGTAATGGCTCCACAGAGTCCGCCACCAACTGCCTTCACGCTGAACGCCATCTGAAAGATCATTGCAAGTCCTGCAGGTACTTCCCTGATATTTCCAATAATCACGATCAGACCAGCAATCACATAAAAGATTGCCATAAATGGTACGACCACCGATGATACCTTCGAGATCGTCTTGATTCCACCCACAATTATAACTAATGCAAGCAGTGTCAAAATTATGCCACAAATCACCGTAGAAAGTCCAAAAGTAGAATGCAATGCATCTGAGATGGAATTTGCCTGTGTCATATTTCCGATTCCAAAAGAAGCGATCACTGCAAAAAGGGCAAACAGCCAGCCAAGCACCGCACCAAGCTTCTTATGCTTAAATGCCTTTTTCATCGTATACATCGGACCACCAGACATTTCGCCCTTTTCGTTTACTTCACGGTATTTGATCGCAAGCATACACTCACTGAACTTCGAAGATAATCCAAAAGCTGCCGAGAGCCACATCCAGACCAATGCTCCCGGTCCACCAGATACCATTGCCGTTGCGACACCAACGATATTACCGGTACCGATCGTTGCTGCCAGTGCCGTGGTAAGTGCGGAAAACGGTGAGATATCTCCTTCTCCGCGGCTCTTCGTCCGTGCTTCCTTACTCAGTGTCATCTTCAGTGCATAACCCAGATTTCTCCAGGGTGCGAACCGAAGCCGGATGGTCAAAAAGATTCCGGTTCCCACTAACAGTACCAGCATAAATGGTCCCCAGACAAAGTCATCTACCTGACTGATCACATGTGCGAATTGTTCCATACCTAATCCTCATTTCTACGCACGTTTTTTGTGCTGCACACAATAAGTGTGCATAGCGAGTTTGTGTCAAGTGCGCGCAGACACAAATCTCAAGTGTGAAACATCTTATTTTTCACACCAATCTCTCCACTCTCATATACTTAATAATATCTTCCGCTCCCCGGATACATGCATGCTTTTGCTGTATGGGATTAAGGTGTCAAAAGATGTTTTCAAATTTTATAAAGCATCTTTTGACACCCGGTTCCTAAAACAAAAAGAAGAGACAACGTTATCCGTTATCTCTTCTTCGAGCGAAATTAATATTTCCTATATTTTACCATGTTCTCGCAAAATGTCAATCCCGCAAATATGCAAGAAATACATTTCCACTCTGCTTAAACAGATCTGTGGCTTCCTCTAATGTCATCCGCTTGTTTGATCCTGCTGCCGGATCAAAGACTGTTACGCTGTTGACATCATAACCAACGATCAGCACTGCATCCGTACCACTTGTCATTGCAAAGACCGGCGTTCCCTTATTGACGTAGTAGAGCACCTCTTCTAAGTTACATCCGGTCAGATCTAAGACCGTCTTTCCCTGCATCGTATCGGTCAGAACCGTCTGTGGTGTATCGCCACGGTCTAAGAGTGTCTGTACACCGACATTTAATTCCTCTCTGCCAAGCATCGCATTCATACATTTTGCAATCGTACTGCTTCCTGCGTCAGCATCTCCGACGGTTACGGTAAGTGCACTCTGTAATGTCTTTTTGGCACGCTTCCAGATATACTTCTGTGAATCATCAAGCACTACACCCATATTATCATTTGCCGAATCGATCGCATCGGAAACATTCTCTGTCACACATAGAACCCTGCCCCTTGCATATGCATAGTAATATGGTGCATGTTCCCCTTCCTCGATTGCAATATCCTTTGACTGCTCTAAGATGATCTGTTCCGGTGTCTGTAACTTCTTCGCTGTCAGTTCTTCTTCCGATGTCAGTACCAGCTGATACTGCGTCTGCTTTTCCTCGGTTACGGTTGACGCAACGGTAACCAGTTCATCTGTATCTGCTTCCCGGTTCATGATCGTATCCTGATCTGCTTCAACATATGCGACACCATTATACTGCATGCGGTTTAAATAGATCGTATAATCCTTTATCTCAATTCCGGAAATATAATAGCCATCCTTCTCGTAGGACTTTAACTGTGGATGATCTGCTTCTCCGGTTGCAAGTATCCGTACACAATGCATCGGATATACGGTATTTCCTGCGGTATCTACCGTCACCATATCCGTCTTTGCCTCTCCATAGATAAAGTCATCCTCCATAAAGCCAAGCGGACGGATATAATTGCCTGCATCTGCGGACACCTCAAAGGTATCTCCGGTTTCTAAGTCTAACACACTGACTGCAGATGCCTGATTTGCCTCTCCCTTTGTATAGGCAACATAGCGGTGGGAATCCGACACGGCATATCCATTTTCGGCAAGTCCGTTTACCAGTTCCTTACATTCTAAGGTCTTCATGTCAATCTGGTATACGCTTCCATTCATCATAATATAAAAGCATCCGGATTCATTCTCATACATCAGACGCCCAAGTTCTGCTTTCATAACCTCATAGGACTTATCCGATGGAATAAAGAGTTCTTCTTCCACAGTATTTGCAACACTGTCATAATGATATACACAGATACCGACCTCGCCTTCATGGTCTCCACGGTTCATATAACCATAGACCACAAAGTCTACGCTGCCTGCTTCATCCGTCTTAATAATACGGATATCATGCGCATCGTTGTTCTCCCTGTCATCCATTCCTTCGTATCCGCGGAAGCCAAACACCTTCGATAAGCGGCTTTCATTGGCATTATAGCTCCAGAGTTCTCCTTCCTGGACAAAACAGACAATATTTCCATTCTCATTTTCCTTATACTGTATCTCACCATCCCGGATGCCAAGCTGGATATGATTGTCATAGAAATTGCTGTTCTCTCCACGGAAGATCTGTGACATATTCCGCTCATAATTTAACAGGTACAGGCGGTCATTCGTGTAACGCACACGATAATACTCTTCTACATTATAGTATTCCAGTTCTTCCCCATCTCCGGCAGAAGTCATAATATAATCCAATAGGATCACATTATAGGAGGTATTGATCTCCTTTACGGAAACCGTCGGCTGCGTAAGCTGTTCTCCCTTAAAGTCTGCCCAGGAGATCTGATTAAGGGTCGAGTGAATGTCAACCTTATTCAGTGTTGAGTTGTCACCGGATGCATTCGGTTCTACATACGTCGCAAACGTTCCCGCTGTATCCTTATTCAGGGATGTGTCGTGAAAGTTTTTGGCAAAATCAATGCTTTCCTTTACATAACAGTCCGATGGTTCAATGATCCTTGTATAATAACGGATCGTTTCCTTTCCACTGGTAAGCTTTAAGATCATCAGGTATTCCTGACCTTCTTCTAACAGATTCTCAATCGTCAGATCAGCCGTTACCGTATTCTTCTCGTTTGTATAGTCTTCCACTTTCTGATCCACGATCAGTCTCGATGTATCCATACTGCGGATCTCGTAAGAAAGCCCGTCCACACGATATCCATAAGTCTGTATCCTTACCGGCAGGATACGGTCGGTACCGATCGGTGTAATGGAATCCCGCATATAAAGTGCATTCATCTCATCCTTATAACCGAACAGTTCATTTACCTGTTCCTTTTCATAATACAGTGACACCACCGGGAAGGATGCCTCCTTCATCTCCGTTGTCAGATCTTCATTCGTATGATTCGTCGCAAACGAAAAAATAATGACCGCAGCCACAAATACAATACCAAAGACAATCGTTTTTATTATTCCTTTACTCATCAGCCTGTCCTCGTTTATTCCTCAACTCTTCTTCCCCCTTCTACCCACTCTTTTCATAAGGCCAGAAAAGCCAGACGCTGCTCTTTTGGCCTTATTACAGAAAGTGGATCTTCTGACCGCTACCAGCTTCTGTAGCGTCTGTAACGGCAACGCCTCTTATACATCTCATTATATAAAAGTACCTCGATCAGATCCCGCATCGCCATATCTCTCGGCGGTGGTCCCTGCGGCTTGCATTTCTCACAATGCTGTGCTTTTAACTTCTCCCTTGCAGCCCTGTCATAAATGCGTTCACAGATCCTGTGCAGCATCAGACGATCCGGATATTCATCAAACATCAGACTTCCATCATATTCTAGTCTGTCACATTCATCCTCCACATATTCCTGTAACCATCTTGCCTCAGTCGGATACAGTTCCTTCATGCGCTGCATATCCCGGTCATAGGTTAGTTCTTCTAAATAGACACTCTGCATGGGATATTTCTGCGCAGACGACAATTCTGTCTTTGCCAGAACCTGCTGCATCTTATAATACTGCTCATTCCGATAATCCACTGATATTCTCCGTGTTCTGTTATCAGTCTAGTATATGCAGTATCCGTTATCTTGTTCCCGGAACGGAATGTATGACCTATGCTTCCTCACACACAGCAAGTAAAAACAGTGCTGCTGCAAGCTCTTCCGGCATCAGTGCCATACATGCCAGCATCAGATGCTCCCTGTTCTCTTTCTTCAGATGCAGTGCATAGTAAATACATCCGACCAGATAGGCACTCTTCTGCGTCACCTTTAACTCCGCTAATCTTGTGGCCAGTTCCAACTTATCCTTATTCGCAAGTGCTGTGACTTCCGGATACAGCGCAATCCCCTGCATTTTTGCACGCACCTGTTCCACAAATCCATCCATGGAATAAACCGGCTTTACATCCAGTTCAAAAAATTCTCCACAGAGTTCTGCTGCACGTACAAAATACTGATCCTTCTTCATCCGTCTTCCATCTGCTTTTTCATGCAGCACAGAAAATACACGGTTGAAGTCTCCGCTCTTTGCCAGCTTTTTCGCAGGTACATCATCTGTAATGCAAAGATCTGTTCTTGCCAGATAAGAAATAAATCTTCCGATCTGCTTCTTATACCTGCTAAGGCTGCTCTTCTCAAACGTATACAAAAAGCCCGCATACTCACCATAATACTTCATGGTATCATAATAACCCATGGCTGCATTATCCATGAGAAGCTCATGGTCGAAATTCATCATCGTTCCAAGGGAACGGCTCGGTTTAATATACGTCACATAAGGGCGGTTCGCATAATTGGCATGCGCCGGTGTCGTATGCAGATCCACTGCAATGACATCCGTTGCACCCATCCGCAGTGCCAGATCAATCGGAAGATTATCATGGTAACAGCCGTCTAAATAGGTCTCCTCCCCGATCTTATGCATCGGAAAAAGCGGAAAGATTGCTGCGGAGGCAAGAATATAATCCTTCATCAGACCTTCCGGAATCTCCTTTTTCGTCAGTTCCCTTGCCTCTAAGGAAGGAAATAATACCGTCACCAGTCCGAAGTTCACCTTTGACTGCCGGATGGCATCCTCATTGACCAGTTTTTCAATAAATGCGGTAAACGGTGAAATATCCGCGCCCTTATTTTTCACATATTTTTTCAAAAACGGACGGATTGCATCTCTTTGATCAAACATTCCCTCGATCGTCGTTGTCAGATTGATGCCATCTTCCATCATATCATCCATGGTAATAGTATTCCAGAGTTCTTCTGCCCGGTCATAATCTCCTGTTGTCATCAATGCTCCATTGATCGATCCGATAGACGTGCCGGTTACGATCTGATAATCGATCCCAAGCTCACGCAATGCCTTCCATACACCAAGTTCATAAGAACCCTTTGTTCCGCCTCCACTTAATGCGATTGCCCTTTTCATGTGATTGTATCTCCTTTGCTTCAATAACGCTCTTACAGCCAGATGGTCAGCTTCTTACCGGTAAATGCAAATTCCTGTGTATGTCCCTTATGACGGATGATAAACTTTTTGTACAGCTTATCATACCCCTGATGTAACAGATCGATTGTTAAGGTTCCATCTGCAAGGATCACGAATTCATACTGATTGTATTCTCCGCTTTGATATCCAAAGTCCTCTCCGTTATCCTGATAATGGATATAAGAACCATTTCCATCATAGACATCTAAGATCAGGGTATCCAGTTCATGCTCTCCGACATAGTGCATCGGCTCGTAATTTGGCAGGATCGTTCCTGCCTTTACATAGATCGGACATACATCAAGCGGTGCCTCACGGATAAAGAAGTTCTTGCCCTCCTTCTTCTCTCCGGTCCAGTAATCATACCAGACACCTTCCGGCAGATAGACCATCTTATGCGTCTGTCCCTGCTCTACCACCGGTGCAACCAGCATCTTCGAACCAAGCAGGAACTCACCGTTTTCGTTCTTCGCCTCTTCGTCCTTCTCATAATGTAAGATCAGCGGACGCATCGGGGCAAGTCCTGTCTTTTCACACTCCCAGAACAGGTCATACATATATGGAAGCAGCTTATAACGTAACTCGATGTATTTCTTGTTGATCTGTAAGGTCTCTTCCCCGAATAACCACGGCTCCTGTCTCGTCGATCCCTTAGACGAATGGTTACGGAAAAGTGGAGAAAAGCATCCTACCTCTACCCAGCGGGATAACAGCTCCGGTGTCACATCTGCGCCAAATCCTCCGACATCTGTACCAATATATGCCAGACCGCTTAGACCCATGTTACATAACTGTGGAATTGCCATCTGTAAATGCTCCCACAGGCTCTGGTTATCTCCGGTCCAGGCGGTTGTGTACTTCTGCGATCCACTGTAGCAGGCTCTTGTGATCACAAACGGACGTCTGCCATCGTATTTTTTCAGACCCTCGTAGGTTGCCTTTGCCATCAGATGTCCATAGACATTGTGCATCGCAGCGTGGTTCGTCGGCTGATCCTCATCGGTAAATACCACATCCTCCGGAAGCTCACCACGGAAGCTTGCCGGCTCATTCATATCGTTCCATACACCACGGACTCCAAGATCCACCAGATACTTCTGGTTATCTGCCCACCAGTTACGCACAACCGGATTACCGAAGTCCGGGAATACCGCATCCCCCGGCCATACGGCATTGACATATGTCTCACCCTCCGGTGTCTTTGCAAAATAGCCGCCTGCGATTCCTTCATCATACTTCGCATAGCCTTCTTCTAACTTCACACCCGGATCAATGATCGTAACCACCTTAAATCCGTCTCTGGCAAGATCCTTGATCAACGCTCCCGGCTCGCCGAAATCCTGTTCATTCCAGGTAAACACCTTATACTGATCCATATAATCAATATCAAGATGGATCGTATCGATCGGAATATCCAGATCACGGTATTTCGCTGCAACCGCACGTACATCCGCGGAAGTCTCATAGCCCCAGCGTGACTGGTGATAACCTAAGGTAAAAAGCTGCGGCAGTGGTGTTCTTCCGGTAAGGTAGGTATAATTTTTCACGATCTGCGGCATATTGACACCTGCGATAAAGTAATAGTCAAGATTGCCTGCATTTGCGCCAAAGAAGAAGTAATCGTCTTTTTCCTTTCCCATATCAAAATAGGAATGGTAGGTATTATCAAAAAAGATTCCATAGACACAGTCACGACGCAGTGTGATAAAAAACGGAATCGACTTATACAGTGCCTTAAACGCATCGGTATGTGCCTGTGGATTATCCGAGTTCCACATCTCATAATCATAATGACGCTTATTTAAAAATCCGGTCTTATCCCCAAGTCCATAGAAGCACTCATCGCCTTCCATCTTCTTTACCACCTGAACGGCATAGTTTTCATCGGACTGTTCCGGTACATCATGCCCCTCTGCACGTAGGAATTCTAAGCACTTCTCGCTGATTGCCATACCGAACTTCCGGTCTCCACGATAGTCTGCACAGAGCAGTCTGTCTTCTTTATCATAAAAGTCCACCTTGAAGTCATCGTATACACAGACCTTTAAGGCTGCGGTCGTGATCTCAAGATGATCGATCCGCTCCGTTACCGAAAAATGGATCCCTGCCTTCTTCTCTCCCTCGATTGCCTTCGAGCGATGCTCCTCACACATCGTCGGAGAAAATACATTGATGATCTCATCCGTATATGGTGTGATCTGTCCGATTCCCTTCTCGAAGAAAAGTGTGACAACACCTTCTTTTACTTCATATGCTTTTCTATTTCCAAACAATTCGTTTTCCTCCTATATTCCTTCCTGAATCACAATTCAAAAATCCGTTTTTATTTTAACATACAATGTTTCTAAGTTCCATTAAGAATCTATGAAATATCATATCTGTCCAAAGATCGTGATTGTTTTCTCATATTTTTAAGTCGATTTTTTCTACGCATTCTTTTTTTTTTGTGTTATGATGAGCAAAATTGAAACATAAAACACAAAACAGGATAACGGAGACACCATGAAAGATACAGATAAAACGATTGAAATTGAAAAAGATATGACAACAGAAGCCGAGGAGCATGCACGGATGCATAAACACGGCATCCCGCATAAGCATGAACACGAAAATACCAAGGCAGTCTTAAACCGTATGTCACGAGCCATCGGCCACATGGAAGCGATCAAGACAATGATCGCAGACGGACGCGACTGCAGTGAGGTCTTAATCCAGATTGCAGCCGTCCGCTCCGCGATCAACAATATCGGAAAGATCATTTTAGAAGACCACATCAATCACTGTGTAGTGGATGCTGTGGAAACCGGAGACAAGCAGGTACTAGAAGACCTGCAGGACGCCATCAATAAGTTTATCAAATAAATCTATACCATGAAGGAGTAAGTACCATGAAGGATTTAACAAAAGGAAATATTACAAAGCTGATCCTTGCTTTTGCAGTTCCACTGTTTATCGGATATATCCTGCAATTAACCTACAGCCTGATCGATACCCGTATCGTCGGATCGTACTTAGGCGAAACTGCACTCGCCGCTGTCGGTGCAACCTCTTCCCTGTCGAACCTGATCGTTGGATTCTTAAACGGACTGACGAACGGCTTTGCGGTCATCGTTGCACAACGCTTCGGTTCCGGCAACCAGAAGGAATTAAAAAAATCCGTTGCTTTATCGCTCACACTCGGTCTTATCGTGGCCGCTGCACTGACACTGATCAGCCTTGTATTCTTATATCCGTTGTTACATGGATTAAATACACCGGAGAATATCATCGATGCATCTGCCACCTACATATCCGTGATCTTTGCCGGTATGATCATCTCAATGCTTTACAATGTATTTGCTGCCATCCTGCGTGCAGTCGGTGATTCCTTAACACCGCTTATTTTCCTTACAATCTCTGCCGTCTTAAATATCTTCGGTGACCTCTTTTTCATCCGTGTACTGCATGCCGGTATCCGTGGTGCTGCGATCGCTACGATTTTATCCCAGCTTATCGCAACCATTGCCTGCGGGGTTTATATGTGGAAAAAATATGCCATTCTCCGCTTCTCAAGAAAAGACATTGTACCGGATCTTACGATGATCCGTCACCTTTTTTCAAGTGGGCTGTCCATGGGATTTATGTCTGCCTTCGTATCCCTTGGTACCGTTGCACTTCAGACTGCGATCAATAAGCTTGGTACAGACATTATCGTTGCACATACTGCTGCCCGCAAGATCAGTGAGCTGTTTATGCTCTCCTTCACGGTCTTTGGCACAACACTTGCTACCTTCTGTGGACAAAACCTCGGTGCCGGCAAGATCTCTCGTATCCGCAGTGCCATCAAAACCGGTATCCTGCTGACCTGGGTCTGGTGTCTTGGTGCGATCCTCTTAAGCTATACCGTTGCACCGCAGATGATCCATGCCGTAACCGGAAGCACGAATACGATCGTGATCGAGAACGCTTCGCTCTATCTGAGAGTTGACACCCTGTTTTATTTTATTACTGCCGTCATCTGTATGCTCCGTAATGCCATGCAGGGCTTCGGCGATCATCTGACACCGATCGTTTCCAGTTCCATCGAGCTGATCGGTAAGGTACTGATCGCTGCCTTCTTAGTACCGAAGATGCAGTACATGGGTGTCATCCTCGCAGAACCGATCGTATGGTTCTTCATGGTCATTCCGTTGATCATCCAGACAATAAAAAGTCCCGTACTGCATCAGGCAGATGCCTGATACATACGGGACAATCCCAATTATGTTCTTTATCATCTACATTCTTCGCAATGCTTCGATCGGACTCATCTTCGCGGCTTTCTTCGCCGGATAGATTCCAAAGAAAATACCGATTCCACAGGAAAAAAGAGAAGCTGTGACAATCGCCGGAATGCTGATCGCCGGAGCAAAGTTTAAGGACGGATTCACAATTCCCACAATTCCGGAAATCAGGTAGGCACCACCGATACCGCATACAATTCCGATCAGTCCACCGATCAGGGTGATGATCGCAGACTCTGATAAGAACTGTACCAATATCGATCCTGTTTTAGCACCGAGTGCCTTACGGATTCCGATCTCTCTGGTACGTTCTGTTACCGAAACCAGCATGATATTCATAACACCGATACCACCAACCACAAGTGAGATTGCAGCAACCAGTGAAACAAAAACGGTGACCATATTGACCACGGTATTCACAATCGACATATAATCGCTGAAGTTCTCAAACTGGTAGATGTCTTCTCCCTTACACTGGTGTCTGCGTTCCATCAGATTCGACACCTCCGATGTGATCCGGTAAGTATCCGCATCCTTCTCTGCCAGCATATACACCATATAAAACGAATCCACCTGTGTTCCGTAGATCTGTTCAAATACCGTGATCGGGAATGTCACCTGCACCGGTGAATCCTCATAGACGAAGCTCATCATGGAGCTGTCCTGCGGCTTTTGCACACCGATGATCGTAAACGTGATCGTGCTGTCATAAAAGGTAATATCTAAATCCATTCCAACCACATTCGTCGAGCCAAACAGACGGATCGCATCTTCCTCGCTGATGACCGCTACCGGCTGCCCGGACAGGTATTCCCGCTCATTAAAATACCGTCCTCGTTCAATTCCCGTCTTGTCAAAATACTGTACATCCGGCATCGTTCCAATACCGGAAACGGTAAATTCTCCCTTCGATGTCTTCATGCTTCCGGTTGCATTATCCTGTGCAAGTACACCCTTAATGCCATCCACCTGCTCGCGGATCGCATCAATATCATCACTGGTGATCTGGTAACTGCCTGTATCGTCTGAACTGTACATTGCGATCTGTCCTGCACCGATTCCTGCCATGGACTCTGTAATGACATTTTTCGCACCATTTCCAAGTGAGATCACCATAATCACAGAAGAGATACCTATGATGATTCCAAGCATCGTAAGAAATGACCGTCCCTTGTTCGCCCTGATATTGGCAAATGCCATCTTAATATATTCTAAAAACTGCGACATAGGTCTCCTCCTACTTTAGCGTTGCTGCTTCCGTATCTGCTACGGTTTCTGTCTCCTGCGGATTCTCAAGCACCGGTGTGCCATCTTCTAACTCTGCATCTACAACAGAGATCACATGCTCGCCTTCCTTTAAGCCCTCGGTGATCTGTACCTGTTCTTTGCCGTAAAGTCCGGTCGTAACTGCCTGTCTTTTTACCTTCTGGTCTTCTACCACATAGACAAAATCGCCATCCTTATCCGTATTCACAGCCGCAATCGGAACTAAGACTGCCTGCTTTGCAACTCCAAGCTCGATGGATAGCTTGGCATCCATTCCGATCACCAGATGCTCATCCGGATTCTCAATATGCACCTCTACATCGACCATAGAAGCACTACCTGCCGCAGATGCGTTTCCGGAAGCCTGCATCGTTGCTATTTTACTGATGTTACTGATCGTTCCGGTATAATCACGATCTAAGGAAGTAATATCTACCTTTTGTCCAACGCTTAGACTGGTCAGGTTATATTTCGATACCTGAAAATCAACCTTCATCGAGCTGGTATCCGCAATGGTTACAAGTCCCTGACCTTCTGCTGCCGCAGTTCCCACAGCAACATCTGCGGAAGTTACCACACCATCAAACTCTGCCTGGATTCCCGCCTTCGCCTTATCGAGGTTGCTCTGTGCATCTTCTACTCCGATCGAAGCTGCCTTTGCGCTGTAGGTTAAGCTTGCCTTTGCATTCTCTGACATAATACCGGCTTCTGCCGCTTCCTTTTTTGCTTTCGCTGTTTCAAGATTCCCCTGTAAGGTCGTAAGATCTGTTGTCTTTGTCTCGATACTATCCTGTAAGGATGCCTGATCCTTCGCAAGCTGTGCGCTTCTTGCACTAAGCTCTGTTACCGCCTGTTTCCAGCCTTCTACATCCTTCGCATCCGTTTCATCGGTCACATTTTTCAACTGTTCCTGATACTCCGAAAGCTGCGTGGAAACGGTTGCTGCATCTGTCTGGTTCTGCGTAAGGGCAGCCTTTGTATTTGCAAGGTCTGTTTTTGCCGCCTCGATCTGGGCGTTTAAAGTATCGATTTCTGCCTGTCTGTTATTTACCTCTGTCGCATTTTCATTACTCTTCGCAATCGTATCTGCATTTGTCGCATCGGTTGACTTTGCCTGTAATTCAGCCTGTGTATAACTGCTCTCTAAAGAAGAGGTATCATAGGTCACTAAGAAGTCCCCTGCTTTTACTTCCTGTCCCGCCTTCACATTGACTTCGGCAATCTCCGCGGTTACCGGTGATGCATAGACCTTTACGTTCTCGCTTGCAATCTTGCCGCTTGCATCTAAGACAGAACGTACCTCTCCGGTCGTTACGGTCGTGGTATCCACGACTGCGACATTATTCGGACTTTTTCCACATCTTGATAATAATACGATGACCAGTATCAACACTACTGCAAGTACAACCCACTTGATCCACTTCTTTTTCTTCTTACCTGCTGCCATTTATCTTTTCCTTTCCCTTCCCTGCTATGCCTTTTGGGCTCCGCCATATTCCTTCACATTCGGGTTCATATAATCTGCTTCAATCTTACCATCCATTATACGGATGATCCGCTTTGCACTCTCTGCAATTCCGGTATCATGTGTGATCAGAATGACCGTTCTGCCATCCTCATGCAATTCCTTTAGGATCCGCATAATCTCTATACTTGACTTCGAATCCAGATTACCGGTCGGCTCATCTGCAAGGATTACCGGCGGCTTTGCTGCAAGTGCCCTTGCGATTGCAACCCTCTGCTGCTGTCCGCCGGACATCTCTGCCGGCTTATGATCCATACGGTTCTCTAACCCCACCTTTTTCAACGACTCAACTGCAAGTTCATGTCTCTTTGCTGCCGGAACTTTCCGGTAGATCAATGGGAGTTCAACATTCTCAAGTGCTGTCAGATTCGGGATCAGGTTAAAGCCCTGAAAAATAAATCCGATCTCTTCGTTACGGATTGTGGATAATTCATCATCCCCAAGGCCTGACACATCCCTTCCATCCAGATAATACTCACCGGATGTCGGTACATCCAGACATCCAAGCATATTCATCAGCGTTGATTTTCCCGAACCGGACTGTCCGATGATCGCAACAAATTCACCCTTTGTTATCTGTAAAGACACACCATCCAATGCGTGTACCTCGTTTTCCCCGGGATTGTATATTTTTTTCATATCTCTTACATCGACCAAGGCATCCATGCAGTTCCTCCTTCTCTCTTATTGTTCTGCTGTACTAGATAACTAATACAGTAACACTTTCACCTTTTTTTGTCAAGAAAAAAATCCAACAGAAGTTTCCTTCCGCTGGATTGTCCTTTTTCTTTATTTCGTATTACAGCACACCTTATTTTTTCCGGTTGCCTTTGCCTTATACAAGGCCTGATCCGCTTCTTCAAAAAAAGCACTTGCTGTGCGGTATGTATGGTCATACTCTGCCACTCCGATACTGATCGTAAAGCTCTTTGGTCCATCTTTAGATTCTAATGTTCTTGATGCAAATTCCCGGCGGATATTATCAGCAGCGAGCACTGCTTCCTGAATCGCCTTCTTCGGGAAGATCATTGCGAATTCTTCTCCACCATAGCGCGCAACAAAACCCTTTGATCCCTTATTCTGTTCCATGATCTGTGCAATCATACGAATGACTTCATCCCCATAGGCATGTCCATAAGTATCATTGACCTTTTTAAAATTATCAATATCCGCGATCATAATGGAAAATACCTCATGATTCTCTTCAAAGTTCTTCATGCGGAATTCCAGTTCTTCATAAAATGCCTCATGGTTATACAGATTCGTCAGGGAATCCTTCCATATCTGGATATCCTGTTGTAACGATGACTTGCGTACCTGCTCCTCGATCGCTGCAAACGCCAGCATCAGCGTAAGGAATACGATAATATCTACCAATGCTGTCGTCTTAAGCCGGTATACCACTCTCGGCAGGAACACCAGTCTGTCAATTATATAACACCCAACTGTCAGGGCAATCTGTACCCGGATCAGCCACTGCTTTTTATAAGCAGAAATCATAACAACCGGCAGTACCAGCATGACCGGAATCAGACTCACGCTTGTATACACCGCAGCGATACTTCCAACAAATACATTCACAAGCAGCAGTGACAGTAACATCACCCACCTGTTTTCCGCCTGTTTATAGAGCTTCGTGACAAGCAGCCGCAGGATCAGTACAACCACAGTCTGTACCAGAAGCGGTACCAGAAGAAATGTCCGCAGATATCCCACATAGGTATACCCTTCCGGTGGCCGCATGATCGCTACCAGAAGGATCTCCATGCATCCACATAATAATAATAATCTCCACATACTAGACCAGACAACTGCCATCCAGCCGTCTAGAACCAGTTTCTTCTCTTTTGTCTTCAAATTCTTCCCCCAAAATGAATTACTACAAAAATCCATTGATACTCTACCTTGTCAATCATAGCACATATTGCTGATTTTGCCAACGCACACACACGGAAAAGAGCGTTCCGTCCGACAAAATCCTGTCATTCCATAAAATAGGCGCTTCTACTATCTTTTTTACTACTTTTTTCCTGTTTCGTCTATGCTTTTCTTCTTATTATTATACATAATGGATCGTTTTTAAGAAAATATTAAAAAATTTTTATCAAAGTTTACTGTTGATTTTTTACCGGTTTCGATTTATTCTTTTTCAAGCATAGGTTTTACTAAGTTTTTACCATGTCTTTACAAAAGAAAACCAAAAAAAGTGATATATGGAACAGTTGATACTTATATATATGAGGGAGGATTTACATGATGGATCGTTTCAAAAAGCTTTTTTCCAAAAAGCCAAAGGCTGACCGCACACCAAACCCGAAGTTAGAGCGTACGGTTGCATTCTTAAATAAATATTCGCTTATTTTTCATGCATTGCTCGCATGCTTCTTATGCTTTGTGATCGAATGCATTTCCAGAAGAAATATTATCTCTGCCTTTACCTTTGTCGGTGGACACACCTGGGCATACCTGTATAACTCGTTTATTATCTTTACGAGTCTGTCCATTGCTTATCTGGTTCGACGCAGAGCACTGATCCGTCTGTTAGTCAGCGGATTCTGGATCTTCCTTGGAACTGTCAACGGATGTATCTTAAGCAAACGTGTCACACCGTTTGGTTTTACAGACCTTAAATGTCTGTCTGACCTGTTTGCAATGCAGAACACCAATTACTTTACCGCTACGGAAGCAACAATCGTTGTCTTAGTCGTTGGTTCCTTTATTGCCTTCTGTATCTGGATGTTTGTCAAAGGTCCGAAGTACAAGGGTGCTACACACAAATATTTAAGCCCGTTATTTGTTGCTGCTGTCTGTCTGTTACTTCCTTTAACAACGAAGGCTGCACAGAGCACGAATGTCGTTGCTTCTTATTTTTCCAATATTGCACAGGGCTATGAGAACTACGGCTTTGTTTACGGCTTCTCTTCAAGCGTTGTTGACCGTGGTATGAGCAAGCCGGATAACTATTCCGAAGAAACGGTTGCTGACATTGAACAGACCGTTGCTGAAAACAAAAAAGAAACAACCGTTGCTTCCGATGATAAGCCAAACCTCATCGTGATCCTGTTAGAGTCTTTCATCGACCCATCCGAAGTGAAGTTCTTAAACTGTTCCGAAGATCCGGTTCCGAACTTCCGTAATCTCTATGAGAACTACTCTTCCGGTCATCTGACCGTACCGGTTGTCGGTGCAGGAACTGCCAATACAGAGTTTGAAGTTTTAACCGGTATGAGCCTTCAGTACTTTGGTACCGGTGAGTATCCTTATAAAACAACATTAAAGCAGACAGACTGTGAAAGTATTGCATCTGATCTTGATGCGATCGGATACAGTTCCCACGTTGTCCACAACAACGGTGGTAACTTCTACAGCCGTGCAAATGCTTTTTCCATGATGGGATTTGATACCTTTACCAGTAAGGAATGTATGAACATTCAGGAATATACACCACTTGGTGACTGGCCAACCGATAACATCCTGATCAATGAGACGATCAAGGCATTAGATTCCACTCCGGATCAGTCCGATCTCGTCTATACCATCACGGTTCAGGGACACGGTGACTACCCGACCGAAAAGATCATCGAGAATCCGGAGATTACCGTTACCGGTGCAAAGGACGAAGCTTCCAATAACCAGTGGGAATATTATGTTAATGAGATCCATGAAGTCGATAAGTTCATTGGCAATCTGATCGATAAGCTGTCCCAGCGTGACGAAAAGACAATGGTTGTTATGTTTGGTGACCATCTTCCAACCATGGGACTGACCGATGACGATATGGTTGCAGGTGATATTTTCAAGACCAAATATGTTACGTGGAATAACTTCGGTCTCGAAAAGAGAGATGCGGATTTAACCTCCTACGAACTGTTAGCTGATGTTACTGACCAGATCGGTATCCATGAAGGAACGATCTTCTCTTATACACAGACTGCAAAGGATTCTGATACCTACTTAAGCGGACTTGAAAACTTACAGTATGATCTTCTCTATGGCGATCGTTATGCATATCAGGGTGAAGATAAATATCCGGCAAGTGATCTGATCATGGGTATTGATGATGTTTCGATCAGCAACACCTGGAAGAGTGATGACAGCCACTTATGCGTCTATGGATCAAACTTCACTCCTTGGACGAAGATCTATGTAAATGGAACAAAAATACCTACCTCCTTTATATCAAGCTCCGTACTCCGTATCAGCTTAGATAATGTAAATGATGGTGATACACTGGTAGCAAATATCGTTGGTTCAAGCAGCACGATCTTCCGCAGTTCTGAACCTTATGTATATCATGCACCGGAAGCTGAGACTGAAACAGAAGAACCTACCGAAACAGAAAACACCGATGCCAATGCAGATGTTCCACAGACAGGCGTAGTAAACGAACCTGTCATCAATGATTCGGTCAGTGATCTGATCGAGCAGTCAAACGATCAGGCTGCACAGTAGGCAGATTGATTTACAGTAATATATTTATGGCAGTTAAAAACGCTTCCACTTATGAGCATATTCATAAGTGGAAGCGTTTTACTATATTAAGGACACATCCTTCAATTTCAAATGACAAAATGTGCAAATAAAAGTTAGCTTCACATAATTTGTGTATTTTGAAAATTTAAAGATATCCTTACTCTACCCCGGCTGCTGCAACCATCCGCTTTAAGAACAGATGGTTGAATAAGGCAATCACCCGTCCGACTCCAAGTACGGATACCACCGTTCCGATTCCGACACCGATCAGCTTATGTGCAAAGATCAGACTGACGCTGATCGTAATTGTGATATTCAAAAGATCAAAGCAGTTCTTTGTAAAACCTACCGGCTTATGGATACAGTCTGCGATCGCCTGTACGATACCATCGCCCGGATTTGGAATGATGCGCATATCCAGTGACATTGCTGCACCGATCCCGGTAAAAGTAATTCCAAAGAACAGGCATACAAACTGTGCGGCCAGATTATCCGTTGGTGCCGGGATCCATGCGGAAAACAGGTTCATAAACCGTGTAAATACAAGGCTTAACGGAAGTTGTAAGAGATCCATCAAAAGCACCAGATAAACCGACTTGTGGATTGCCGGTGCAAGCGCATCTGTATTCTGTTTTGCCATCCGCGTATAGCGGATCATATGGAGTACCATCTCGATCACAACAAACACGCAGTATAGCACAAATGTCATGTTTCCAAAATTGATATCTAAAATCGTTGAGATACTGTAAGACACCGAAATGATCGGTGAGACACCAAGTCCTGACTTGGTATTTAAGATGATTCCGAGTGCTAATGCAAGCAGCCCTGCCACATAGAAAAGCACCCGGAGTATTGTTTTTTTTTCTTCATTGTCATTTCTCCTTCGCCTTGCTATTCTAGCACCACGAAGGACATCTTGCAAGTGCATGGAGCATATTCTATACTTAGCACACAGTGCTTTTATACAGTGGCATGCAATTTCCTATTTTAAAATAAAGTATACGCTTGCTTTTGCTGTATAGAAATTCCAACAGATTTTCTATACAGATTAGGAAAGGTGCTTTCTAATTTTTTAATTGACAAAATGCACAAAATATATGTTCCGCAAACATTTGCAACGCTCATCGTGAACTAACTGCTAACTACAACCATACAAGTTCAGCAAAGGCTTCACTTGTGGTTTTCGTAAGCAGTGGATTTCACTCGCAGCTAAAATCGCAAATAAAAGTTTGCCTTACATATATTTTGTGCATTTTCCCCTTTGAATTTCTAAAAAGCACCTTTTCACACGCGAATCCTATACAGAAATAACCTTCTGTCATCTTTTTATCATGAATATGCCTTATCGATCTTTACGATCAGGAAGTAATTTTCTCCTAACTTCTCCCGTGTCTTCTTACGAAGAAGCGCGATCAGTTCTGCATCTTCCATCTTATAACGGAAGGGAAGTACCACATCAAAGATAACATTTGTATGGGTAGGGCCGGTCACCACGCGGAAATCATGCAGACTTAAGCTGTCATCGATCTCTGCAAGGATCTCCCTTTCCTGCGCCTTTAACGCATCGACCTCCGGATCATTTGTGACAACCGGATCCATATGAATGACAACGTCGCAGCCAAGTTCCCTGTGCATTTGCGCCTCCGTATTATCAATCACATCGTGCATCTCTAAGAGATCACCATCTGCCGGTACTTCTGCATGCAGGGAAACCATGACACGTCCCGGGCCATAATCGTGCACGATCAGATCATGCATGCCGCAGATCGGTTCATTTGACAGAACGAGACGTTCAATCTCATCTACAAATTCCTGCTCCGGCGGCTGTCCGAGTAACGGATCTAACGTCTCCTTTGCCGCATTGATGCCTGCATAGAAAATAAACAATCCCACAAGCACACCACAATATCCGTCAATCTGTAAACCGGTGAACTTTGCTACCAGTGTTGCGATCAGTACGGCTGTTGTTGCACAGGCATCACTCAGACTGTCTGTCGCAGTTGCCATCATTGCCGCCGATGCAATCTTTTTTCCGACTGCCCGGTTATAAAATGACATATAGAACTTCACAAGAATCGACACTACAAGAATAACGATAATAATGAGTGAACAGGTTGTCTCCTGTGGGTGACGGATCTTATCAATGGAATCCCGCACCAGTTCAAATGCCATAATCAAAATCGCACCGGATACCACAAGCCCTGATATATACTCGATCCTCCCATGCCCAAACGGATGATCCGGATCCGGCTTTGCTCCCGCTAACTTAAAACCGATCAATGTTACAAAGGATGATCCTGCATCAGATAAATTATTAAACGCATCCGCGGTGATCGCAATCGAATGGCTGATCGTTCCTGCTAAAAACTTTCCCGCAAACAGCAGAGCGTTCAGTAAAATACCAACGATTCCGCACAGCATTCCATAATCCTGACGTGTCTGTTTTTCATCCTGATCCTTTATAAAGATTTTTGCCAGTATATTTATCATTTGTCCTTAACTCCTTATTGTCCGTCTCTATTCCAGTACACCTATTTTATTAAATGGATAATAGCGGAAACCTGCCTTACCAAGCATCTCTTCCTTCGTTACATAGGTGTGTTCCCAGTATCTGGAATCATAGGAGTTATTCCTGTTATCTCCCATTACAAGATAACAATCGTCCGGCACTTCAAAGGTAAATGGTCCTGTCTCTACTGTCCAGTCTTCCTTCAGATAATCCTCTTCCAATGGCTCTTTGGATCCATTGATATAGATCTTCGCATCTTCTACCGTTACCGTCTCACCAGGCAGACCGATCACACGCTTCACATAGTTCTGCGTCTCATCATCCGGGAACTTGAAGATTACAATATCGCCACGCTTTGGTTCGCCCCAGACATACGAAAGACGGTTACCGATCAGCCGGTCTCCCTCCATGATCGTATTCTCCATCGAACCCGACGGAATTCTTGCATTGATCAGTACAAAATGATTTAAAAAAAGTGCCAGTGCAACTGCTGCCACTACGGTAATTACCCAGCTTACAATCTCACGGCCGATCTGCACCTTCTCTTCGCTGTCCGGTATCTGTCCATCTGTATCGGGTATCTGTTTTTTCTGCTTTTCTTCTTCCTGCATACTTACTTATCCAGCCTTTCTACTCTTTTCACTTCTACTATTGTATTCCATTTCGTGGTATTTTCCAAGGCTATTATCAATATTTAAGAAATCATTCATATTCCAACATGCACTATCATACACTTTTCTTCGCTTTTCTTCTTGAATCTTTAGCTCAGATATACTATAATAAACACAAAGATAAGCAACCGCCCACAAAGTGGTTAGCCTCACATGGTAATTAAATGCCTACCTTGCACCGGTCAAGTACAAAGGTAGGCATTTTTATTGTATAAGATACAATCAGAACCACCAGCTTAGCTGGTGGTTTGCTCTGTCCCTGTAAGGGACTATTACCGGCTTGGACCTCAAAGGTCCTACGAAAATAAGAGCCCCAACCGCACCTTATCCCCGGCTAGTCCTTTCAAGGACTTTTTTTAT
>JALERL010000035.1 GCA_022764465.1 Lachnospiraceae bacterium
CATTTCCTTTGCTCCATCGTAAGGTAATTCATAACGTGCTGCCGGCATATAAGTGATCGCAGATTTTACCAGTTTTGCAAGCAATCTGTCATCATATATGCCAGCAGCCTCAGAACATATTCCGGCATTATATGGTGTCCAGGTTCCCAGTCTGTCATCGTCCGATATGGGACTCCAAAGTACTCACAGAATTTCTTCCGGTTCATTCCTGTGCTTTCCCTAGAAAACATTTTTCCATACAAAAAACTAATGTATAGACTTTAACATCTATACATTAGCTCTGCTATTTCAAGCAAGATGCCGGCTAATCTTGCGGCACGAAGCAGTTTTTACTGTGCTGTGCCTGCGTCTCCTTCTGCCGCACCTGCATCTCCACCTGCAACATTACCTTCTGTGGTTTCTCCGGTCTGTCCGGCCGCCTGGGCAGCCTTTTCTTCCTCTGCCTTTTTCTCCGGATCTACATAGGAATAGGCATTGGAGATCTTACAGTTATTCGCAGTCAGCTCGATCGGCTCTCTGTAGTAAGCAACCACCGGTGTATCCTTCTGAATCATTTCATACAGACTTGCCGCCTTGTCTCCCGGCATATTCACACAGCCATGGGAACCCATGGTCTTATAATACTGTCCGCCGAACTGTCCGTTCCGCCAGGATGCATCATGGAATCCCACGTTATAAGCAAATACCATGAAATAGTCTACGTTCGATTCGTAATCCTCACCGACGAGCACTGCCGGGCTCTGCTTGTATACGATCTTAAAGACACCATCCGGGGAACCATTGCCGGATGCAATGTTGCCGGATACAATATCTGAATCCAGCTTCAGTTCTCCATTCTCATAATACCAGAGATGCTGTTTCGTATAGTCTACCTCGACATAGGTATTGCCAATATCATCCAAACCCTCTACCTGTGCGCGCTGATTATAGACCGGTTCCCTCTTCGTTGTCTCACCGGACTCGATGTTCGCAAGCACCTCGGCTGCTTCCTTTTCCTTATCAATGACCCAGCCGTAATCACCACCACCGATCTCGATTGTATCACCGGAAGAGGTCTTGAACTTACGGACATCCGCATATGTATTGTACTTGCTTGCAAGCCGCTGTACAAAGTCAGCAATCTTATCCTGATCGATCGTTACGGAATAGTCATCCTGTAACCGGATCATACCAATAATATCATCGGCATCCAGCTTTTCATCATAATCGGAGATCTGATAGTCGATCTGTGCATTCAGATATTTATTGATCGTTGCCATTGCATCCGTAATCGTCGCACTTTCTGTCGTAAGTTCCGGCTTCACGTAATCCTCATCTGTCAGATAGAGTTCTCCGTCACCTTCGGATACTGCCTGTTCCACTGCGGTAACCACCTGATCTAAGATCAGTTCATTCCCGTTATCCTCCGGGATCACCTGATACTCACCATCTACCAGTTCGATCGACGCATCGGTTGGCGGTGTCACATTCTCTGAAGCGAAACAATCCAGCTCCTGCACCGCCTTTGTCAGCTTCGCCTCATCATATTCCATCGGAGTCTTTACATCGATGCGGTTTCCACGGAACAGTGCCTTGATCCAGCCGTAAGGATTCTGCTTTTTTAAAGCTTTTTTGATCGAACCATCCGGCTTATAATTACAGCCCATATCTGAACCGTTGATCTGATGAAGGTTCTTGTCCCGATCCGATATGATCAACAGATACGAGCCTTCATCCTCTGCTATCTTCTCTTCTGCTTCCTGCACGGTCAGCTTTCCAACCTCTAAGCCATTGATCTCTGTGCGGAACAAAAAATGTGTACGGAAATATGCCGTCATACCGAAATAGATCGCAGCGAGTACGAAAACAAACGCTGCTACACTGCAGACTGCAATCCGTATCCGTCTCCTTCTTCTTCTCTTTTCCCTGATGCCATACATTCTCCTCACCTTCCTGCTCTGTTACTTCCGATTCTGACATTTATAGCGATACATACTCTCATCTGCCCGTTCAATATAGTCCTCTAAGGTACCGGACACCTGTCCTTCCTTGTAATAATATCCTATGCTGACAGACAACGGATATTCCAGCTTATCCTTCTCCTTCCATTCTGCCAGTTTCTTACTGACCTTCTGCTGTTTCTCCTCCATCTGTGCCGGCTCTAACAGCCTTGATACCAGTAGAAACTCGTCTCCGCCATATCGTAAAAGCATCTCATTTTTGCCAAACACTTCCTGTAAGGCATTCGCTACCAGACAGATTGCCTGATCACCTGCTTCGTGTCCATACTGATCGTTGATATGCTTTAACCGGTCAAGATCTGCAAAAACAAACATCAGACCATGCTGTCCGGTATTTGCCCAGTCGACCAGTTCCGTTACGTAACGCGTAATGCCAAGCCGGTTATATACGCCGGTCAGACTGTCCATGACTGCAAGATTATCAATATTACATACTGCATTTTTCAGCATCAGAATATTACTAAGCTTCTCCAATGCATTACTGATCTTACGCACCCAGTTATAATAATAGGTAATATTTTCCTTTGAAAACGGTCCTTTGATCACCAGATACCCAAGGCAGTTATCCCGGAAATGTACCGGAACAAACAAGAATTCCGATGGGTTCTCCTGTTCCCAGATCGCAGGGAACATCTGTGCCGTATCAAATGGTTCAAACGACGGCATTCCTTCCTGTCTGCTGATGATCGTCGTATAGACCTTCGATCCGTATTTTTTCACAATGGAACGGTTCCGGTAGCCGGATGCACCATGTCCGGTCATCTCAAAATAGACCGACTGGTTCAGACACAGATATACATCCTCTGTCGTCATCTTCTCTAAGTTCTGCCGGATGCAGAATACCAGTTCCTGTAAGGTCTCACACTCCGACATCTCATCATCCATATTACGGATCGCACGGCTGTAACGTTCTCTGTTCTGATTCTCTGCATATAACTGTCCGATGATCTCTTCTGAACGATCCAAAGCATCATCCGCACAGCCACAGCTTCGATGGATCTGTATCCCTGCTTCAACCTTCCGCATCTCAAGCTCCCCGGTTTCTATGGTATGAAGCAGCATCTCACATGCCTGATACCCAAGCTGTTCCTTCGGACGATCTACCGATGTGATCGCCGGTATGTACCGTTCGCTGTCATAAGAAGCATCAAAGCCGGTAACTGCCACATCCTCCGGCACACGGTAACCATGCTCCTTTAATCCATTGCAGACACCGACTGCCATCTTATCATTCGCGCAGACAAATACCTCCGGCATCTGGCGGTCCTTCTCATACATTCTGGTAACAATGCGTCGTCCGCTGTCAAAAGAGAAATCACCATACCAGACCGGACACTGCACCAGATCCAGATTCTTCTCATGGACAAAATCTCCAAATGCCAGTCCTCTGCGTCTGCTCTCTGCGTTATTCGACGGACCGGCAACAAATACCATGCGGCGGTAACCATGCTCCTCATACAGATGATTTAACATATTTTTCATCGAGGTATAGTTATCAATACCGATAAAATTCATACCTTCTGCGGATTCTTCCAGACTGACCGCCGGAATACCGCTCTCTTTGATCCGCTGCAACAGTGCAGTCTTCGCTTCCTTCATCCAGATCGTATGGGTAGCACAAATAATCCCGTCAAACCGTTTCAGATTGGCGAGCGAATAGATCATATTTTCACCATATACATGGGTATCGGATATCTCCCAGCCTGCCTGACAGGTAAAAATAGATATTGAATATCCTGCTTCATTTGCTTTTTTCTGTATTCCCTCAATCAGGCGTGTCTGATACTCACTATTCCAGCCTGCCAGAAAAACTGCAATGTTCCCCACTTCTGCCATTGTTATATCCTCCAAATATAGCAATATTCTACCACGACTTTCCGTGATTGCAAAGTATTGCGTTTGGTCTACACTTCCTTATTATAATCATCTAAAAAGCGATGCTGTACCCCGTTTTGCTTGTATGCAATGATCGTGCGCAGATTGACATTTTCCACACTCTTAAAGATATTGCCCTCTACATACGGGTTCACCTTCTTCAGCTCTGCGATCAGATTCTTGATCTCCATACGCTTTGATCCCACACTGCCATCCGTACGACAGGTCGTACAGGTATCGGTAAAGCGGCATGCACACTGGATAAAATGAAGATTGTTATAATCGCGCCAATGCTTGATGTCATCCTCGCGGATCAGGTACATCGGACGGATCAGCTCCATTCCTTCGAAGTTCGTGCTGTGCAGCTTCGGCATCATCGTCTGGATCTGTGCTCCATAGAGCATTCCCATTAAGATCGTCTCGATCACATCATCATAATGATGTCCCAGTGCGATCTTGTTACAGCCTAATTCTTTTGCCTTGCTGTATAAATATCCACGGCGCATCCGCGCACAGAGGTAGCATGGAGACTTTTCGATCTCATATACTGCCTCAAAAATATTTGTCTCAAAAATTGTGATCGGGATTCCGAGGATCTTTGCATTATTCTCGATCACCTTCCGGTTGACCTCACTGTATCCCGGATCCATTACGAGGAATACGAGTTCAAACGGAAACTTATTGTGACGCTTTAACTCCTGAAACAGCTTCGCCATCAGCATCGAATCCTTACCACCGGAGATACAGACTGCGATCTTATCGCCCTCCTGTACCAGCTCATAGGTATTGATCGCTTTCGCAAAGCGGCTGAATAGCTGCTTATGGAACTTCTTACGGATACTCTTTTCCACATCCTCCTGTGTCGGTTCTTCGGTGATCCCACTCATCAGCCATGCGGCATAGCCACCTTCTAACTCGGCTGCACGAAAGCCCTGTTCCTGTAAAAAGGCAGTGGCTTCTCCGCTGACCACTCCCTTCATACAAAATACAACCAGAAGCTTGTCCTTCGGAAGCTCTGTATAACGTTCCTTCAACTGATCATTTGGAATATTGACTGCACCCTTAATGGTACCATATGCATAGGCTGCGGCGTCCCGGACATCGACTAAGGCATAACTGCCCGGTTCTAATTCCC
>JALERL010000037.1 GCA_022764465.1 Lachnospiraceae bacterium
TATTCTTTTGCTGTAACGGATATCATCGCCGCACTCTGTGGATTGATACTAATGAAAAAGCAGCTTTGAAGAAATGACTACTAAAGTTGCAGATTGATCGAACACGACAGAGATAAGAACAATATTTGCAGAATACAATCCACAGTGCAATAGTATTGATGTTTACACCTCTGCTGGCTATATGCTCCGCATTGATTGTTGGGAAGCAGAAAAGAATTTAAAGACTACACCCGGATCAGACTGTGCATTAAATGCACTTGCCATTGATGAACCACTTGAATATGTACGATTATATTTGGATGGGAATATGCAGATATGGGTAGATGCAGAAGATTCACTCGAACTTTGAAAAATGTTTATGAGGCTGCCATATCGCATGTGGCAGCCTCTTTTCAGTGCATCAACTTCAATGTAAAAATCAATTATTCATATCGTAGGAAGCCATAGCTTCTCTTTTTTTCCAACTAATAAATCCATATAAATCATTGATGAAAAAAATCATAAAATTAAACGCAACTGGCAAATACACCGGATTTTTGAAGGAAGCCAGTATCCACAAAACAATCAAAACAATATCATTTGACGCATATCCCAGTGCATAGTACGAAGAACGCAGGAGTGTCAATGCTGATGCAAGAAAACTGGTGGTAATAGATATTGTACTAAATACAATATTCGGTGTGTTTAATGCACGAAGAATGAAATAAAATATCAGGGTTGTGAGAACGCCAAACATTATAAGTCCTGCAATATGTTTCCGTGTCAGTTTTTGAATAGCTACACTATTTCCACTTTCAGATGTTCGCATTGAAAAATATTTTTCAAGAGGCTGTCCAGTTCTGCCTGTGCCTTTATCACGTTATCTTTGTTAAAATCGTTGAAACCATCTATCGGAAAAAAGATATCTGACGAATCAGCTGTAATCTTGCCATGTTCGCTTTGTCTCCATGTCCATCGTCTTGTACGCACCTGCTGACCAACTGCATATACCACTTCACCAACATCAGGTGTTTCCTCTATATCAGCACCAAATGGAAGAAATGTATCTCCAGCTTTTGCTAAGCGGATACAGATATCTTCACTGCTTCCACCTAAATCATGCGCTCCCATTGGCAGTGTGTATTTCAACGAAACAGCATTTCCCAAATCTACAACCGGATTTATATATGGCATTCCCTTTCCTTTGGCAATCCGGGTAAAAAGAGCCTCAATAGAGCAAAGATATTTGTTCGGATTGATTCTAAGTGTACGGAATGCCTCTCTGTATGGCAAAATCTCTGGTTCTTCCTTTACCTTTTTCCTTTCAAAATGTAATGCTGCTGTCTAATTCATATTAAATCCTCCAATCAATTACATTTTACAGGAATACAGATTTCCGTTACAAATTTTTCCGGATCATTTGTGATTCCATAGTCAATCAGTGTTATCTCACGTGAAAATCCGACAATCTGCATCTGATGTTTTTTTATATAATCCAGTAATTTCTTATACTGTTCCGGAGCTTCTGCATGACTCCCCCGGAAGCACAAGCGGACACATAATGCTTCCTCCACAGGCATTGTCTCTCCATCATAGATATCTTCATCATCCAGTATTAAAAAGATACCGTCATATTTTTGGTATTCTGCCGTCTGTAAATGCTCTGAGGAAATTCCAAGTCCCACTTTACCAAGAAATACAACTGCCTCTGCCTTTGACTAATCCAGCTTTCTAATAGGAGCTTCCATATCCTGCGAATCTTCTATTTTCAGAGGTGCTTCCACCCACACAACCCGGCTCGCTGGAAGCTGTACCAGTGTCACAGTATCCAATGGTGTATTCTGTGCTTCTAATAAAACATTTAAACGATGGTTTATTTTTTGTTCAACTCGTTTTAATTCCTGCTGCTTTTCCAGAACAATCTTTTTTTGCTGCATCAGCTTTTCCTCAATGCAGCTTATATCCTTATTTTTCAGAAAGTCTTCTATTTCAGCTAATGGCATATCTAACGCTCTTAAATATCTGATAGTATTCAGTACCTCAAACTGTTCTGTTCCATAATAACGATACCCTGTATCTGGGGAAGTATATTCTGGGTGAAGCAGTCCAACATTCTCATAATGCCGCAGGCTGCTGACACTTATATGAAAAAGTTTTGATACCTCACCTATAGAAAATAACCCTTTTCTGTCCATATCATCACACTTCCTTCTTTATCGGTTCTTTAGGATATATCACATAAAATGCAATCATACAAATTACCACTGATAATAACGAACCTGCCGCTGTTGCAAGTCCCATAGGAAACAATGTCGTTTTAAATATTCTTGATGTCAGATAAACTCCCGGAATACGAACCAGTACAATTGCCAGAATGTTATGTAAGAATGACAGTCCGGATTTTCCACAGGCACAGAAATAGCCACTGCAGCTAAAATGAATACCTGCAAAAATACAGTCAAAGATATAACCTCGCAAATACTGACTGCCAAGCCTTATTACATCTGCTCCGGCTGATGTATTTCCATCGGTAAATAAAGCAACGATTGATCCTGCAGTAAATTGAATTGTGATGGTTGCCAGTATTCCAAATCCAACTGCAATCAGTACAGCATACCGCAGGGTTGCAATAGCTCTTTCTGGTTTATTTGCTCCGATATTCTGTGCCCCAAGAGCTGAAACAGTTGATAACATTGAAGACGGAACCAGAAACAGAAAACTCATAATTTTCTCTACAATACCTACAGCGGCAGCATCATTTAATCCTCTCTGGTTTGCAATAATCGTTATTACTATAAAAGCCACCTGAATCAAGCCGTCCTGCACAGCGATTGGAATACCAATAGATAATATTTTTCCCATAACTGGTCTACGAGGTCTGAAATCTGTCTTAATAAGAGCAATGCTCTTCCTTTTTATAATGACAATCAAAGACACAAGTACACTGATTGACTGAGAAATAGTTGTTCCAAGTGCAGCCCCCGCCGGACCAAGTTTAAATGCTCCCATAAAAAGATAATCCAATACAATATTGGCAGCACATGCCAAAGCTATAAAATACATCGGACTTTTACTGTCTCCCATGCCTCTGAAAATAGAGCTGATGATGTTGTATGCTGTGATAAACGGAATACCAATAAAACAGATTGTCAGATATGTGACAGTACCATTTACAGCCTCAGCAGGAGTAGACATTACTGATACAATCGGGCGTACCAGCATAAGCAGCAATGCCATTCCAACGATAGCAACTCCCATAAACAGAACTACTGTATTTCCAATAGCCTTAGATGCCTGTTTTTTGTTATTCGCTCCTATTGCCTGTGCAATACTTACTGTTGTTCCCATCGCAAGACCTACAATCATAACTGTAATCATATGCATAATCTGTGACCCAATGGATACTGCGGTAGTGCTTGCCACACCATCGTATTGCCCGATGATAAACAAATCTGCCATTCCATAGAGTGTCTGCAAAAAATAGGAAAGCAGATACGGAAGTGAAAATAAAATTACATTTTTGAATACACTTCCGGTTGTAAGATTTTTTTCCATAACATTTTCCTCTTTCTATATTGATATGAGTATATCATAAACTCTACAACGATTGTAGAGTCAATATTTTTGTTAGAATTTAACTTATAAAATTTATTTTGAATGTTTCTAATAATATCCTCTGGCTTCCCGCCAGTCTTTTACATACCATCTGATTACAACATACACCAGTTGCACTAATAACAAGAGAAATAGCAGATTGATTGGCAATACTGTCTTTATCCAATCTCCAAAGTAGATTACTATTGCCATGCTTATAAGTGTTACCAGTATGGTAATCATATCCCAGCAGTATTTCTTATATCCCCCCGCAATCTTTATTACGATGAATGCCAAAAGTATTCCCGCACCCACCAGACATCCACCGCAAACCAATATTCTTATCAGCCAGTATATAATTCCGGCAACGACAGGATTGGATATTCCATTACTAATCTGTGCCATATTCTTTCCTGTCAGTACAACCCAGCCAGCAATGGTCTGTGTAAAAGTTGCGATTGTAGCAAAGAATACCACGCAATCAGAAATAAATATTTTTGACCGTATCATCTGAAAAAGAGTAGTTGATACAGAATACTATATCAGCAGAAACATCAATGTAACCGCCACCGTGTATCCATAGGCTTCTCCCTTGTTTCAGGAATTTCCGGTTTTGTAAAACAATTATATAGTATTAACAACAAAAAAAGGAAACCTCTAAATAAAAAGGTTTCCTTTTTCTCTCACATAATGCGGAAGATGGGACTTGAACCCACACGCTCGCAATGAGCACAAGATCCTTAGTCTTGCTCGTCTGCCAGTTCCGACACTTCCGCATGTGCATCACATGTTCTTGCGACGACTTTGATATAATAACAAACCCCACCGTTTTTGTCAATGACTTTTTTTACTTTTTCTGTTTTTTCGATTTTTTTCCATTTTTTATTTTTTTCACTTGACATATGATACGAAAACAGATAGAATAGCTTTTGCAAGTTCACTTGCAGATGTTTGCAGAAGTGGCGGAATTGGCAGACGCGCAGGCTTCAGGTGCCTGTGGTAGCAATATCGTGTGGGTTCAAGTCCCATCTTCTGCATTAACAGATAAGAGCAGAACCTATTGATTACTCAATAGGTTCTGTTTTTAATTCTTCATTGAATAAATCTTTCTTCAAAAATATATCCTGCAAGCCTCGCATCGCATCAACTGCATCCAGATTAATACTCTTTATAAACAATAAATATCTTGATACAATAGCTGAAATCTCGTCATCTTCATCCACCGGAATATCATCTACCACCATCTGTTTTACCAATCTTATTAATCGGGCTGAAGCATCATTTTTCACTCTTCCAACGAGTTCATCCAAAGAAACATCAAAAATATCAGCTAACAGCATAAGTTTTTCAAGTGTTGGTGTACTTTCTTCCTGTTCCCATTTTGTCACAGCCTGTCTTGACACATTACATTTCTCTGCTAATTCTTCCTGCGAAAGATGCTTTTCCATTCGAAACAACTGGATATTATACCCTAATTCCATATGTTATCACCTCCTGATATTTACATTATCACTTAATTCGCCTGTTCACCATCAACCGGCACTATCAATTTTGCAACCACTGGTTGCATTTTATTTGAATCATCCAATATTTATTTGCATCTTTTCAAGAAAATCACCAATTGTACAGCTTAGATGCTCATTCGAATCCAATGAGGCATAATCAAACAATTGATAGTCCGGATCGAGTTCCAATTTTTGGATCAGTTTTCCCGTATTGACTGCATCATCTAACCCATCATGGAAATTTCCCTCCGGTTCGACCTCAGCACGTTCCAGTGCTTCCTCTAAGCTAAACTGCCTGTCCAATTTGAATCTTTGCCTGAATACATCCTGATAATCCACCCAGCGATCCATTTCCATAAATGTATTTATGCATGCACTTTCAATATGTTTGGCTTTCAATTCACGTAAAAGCTGTCTTTGATCCGAATCACTCCATGCAAAGATTTTGTATTCTCTTTCCCCGATCCATTCTGTCAGATGCTCCAATGCCTCCTTTAATCCCGGGGCTCTCTTGATATCATAATTACGAATTCCCGTCATATGCTCTATGAAGTTATCCAACACCCCATACTCAGGATGAACATACTGACAAAGTGTTGCAATTCTTGAAAATTGTTCATCCAGAAGTACTGCTCCGATCTGAATAATTTCGCTTGCATATTTATAACTTCTGCAATAAAGTTTTGATACTCTGCACATTTCTAAATCAATTACCAGATAATTCATATGTACCTCCACTATTTAACTTCTATCCAACAGATCGGAGTTTGATCTTATACCTGCATTCAGCTTCTTTGTCTGATATAATTACAGATATCTTTTTTCAAATAAGGAATCAGATGCTTCCCCTCCGTTACTTGCTGATTTCATTTTACAATCCCAGACTATAATTTTCAATTTTCATATGTAGAATAAAAGTAGACATCCTTATTCTTCCAGATATAATTCCATTGCCTTATATGCATTCAACGTATTCGTATCTGCATCATTAAAAGTGTCGGAATATGTCTGTAAACTGCCGGATGGATTGGTTGCACAGTTTGTAAGTGATATATACGCATCATAGAGATCCGAAATCGCATCGTAGGCATCTTTGTATTCCTCTGGCGGATTTTTCAATTTCTTCATCAGTTTATTCACCGAATCCTGATTCTCTTTAATACTGCTTATCTGGCTACTAAAGCTTGCATCTGCGTACAGATTACTCATTGCGTCGTTAAAATCAGATACGAAATATCCGTCAGGTCTGGTATATTTATCTGTTTTATCGTCTCTCTCCTCATAAATTGCATTGTACCATACCTCTTTCATCAGATTTGCACTGGATTCTGCATCACTTGCCCCTGTCAGCATCGTGATCGCAGCTAATTTCAGATTATCGGAATACTCCTCTATCATTTGTGCATATTCATCGGCAGCTTTTTTCTTCTGATATTGTGTTATACCGAATGCTGCTGCTACACCCACAACCAGTAATACGATTAAGATTCCAATGATCGTTTTTACTTTCTTTGTAACCTTCACACCTGTTACTTCAACCTTCTGTGGCTGACTATTTACTCCCTGCTCTAAAGAAGTCTCAACCGGACATCCACAATTCGTGCACTCGGTCATTCCCTCTTCAAGTTCTGCACCACACTCTGCGCAATGCTTCTTCTCCTCCGGTATCAATATCTCACCACAATGTACACATTTCTTTGCTTTTTCTGATATCTGTTCTCCACAATGTGGACACACAATCATTGCCATAATAATATCCTCCTTCATCTTTATCACATCTGCTAATACTATCAATAGAACAAAAAAGATCAGCGAAAAGGATTTTTTCCTTTCGTTGACCTGATTATGCCAGATTGCAAGTCCATAAATCTCCACTTGTATCTCGAATTTATGTTCTTTTTTGCACTTTTGTAGGATTTTATTCTATTTTTTGCTATATTGCTGTGCCAGACGACGGATCTCCTCCTGTATCTCCTCTACCAGACTTTCCGGGCCGGTAATCTTTGCCCTTTCACCCAATGCCATAATCCAGTGAATAAAATGCATACTTGCCGACACCTTCACAACAACCCTGAAATGATCTTCATCCACTTTTTGCATGCTTACATCCTTGCCAAACCGGTCGATCATAACTCCCGCAAGACTGTTTTCACAAAGAATTTCCACATACTGTTCCTCTCCACTGAACATGTGGAACATTTTCTTGGCATAAGCTGCCATATCCAGTTCTTTGAACTTATATCTTCCCTCACGCCCCTTATTTTCGATTTTTATATGAAGCATCTTATCTACACGGTAATGCTTTATCAGATCGGCATCTGAATCGTAACCTACCAGATAATAATTTTCATCATCCCAGGATAATCCCCACGGACTGATCTCATATCGCGCACCATCCCTTTTTAATTCCGGTTCCTTTTTCACATTCCACGTAAAATACTGAAAGGAAATCTTCGCATTCTGTGCAATTGCATTATGGATTGCATCAACATTCTCCATAATATCATGATTCATGGACTTCACCCGTCCTGCAACATACACCTGTCGTTGCAGCATGGCTGCGTCCTGTCTGCTCGCTAAATGCTCAATTTTCTTAATCAGTTCATTTGATTTTTCTTCGGTAATAAACTTCGCTGATGCAACAGAATCAACCAGAAGCTTTAACTCTGCCAGTTCAAAATCCCGGTTGATTACCTGATAATGATACGTCTTCCCATACTGGGTCTTTTTTATCTTGATTCCAAAATCATCAAGCTGTGCAATATCATCATACAGACTCTTTCTTTCCGCTGTTACGTTGTTTGCAGACAGCTTATCAATAATTTCCTGCAAGGTGATATCGTGTTTTGCATCTGTATTCTCCAATAGAATTCTTGCCAGATAAAGAATCTTAAGCTTCTGGTTACTTCTTGCACCCCGTCTGCACTTCTCTACCTGTACTTCCAGTTCCTCTGACATAAAAAATCCCCCCGTATGTTGATATCTCGATTATATCAAAAATACCGGAGGATACAAGATTCCAATACGATTATTGTGGCATATTCAAATAATCTTTTAACAAATTTTCCACCTGTTCATATATCATTGGAATAATTTCTGTTGCATATATTCGGGATTTATCACAAGTAAATTTTATATCCTGAAAATAAGAAATATATTCTTTCTTCTCCAATATTTTGCCAGAATTTTCTCCGCCAATTCCTCCAGCTTTTATATATGGCTCATATTCCCCATAAGCTGATGGTCTGCCATTCATTTATAGTGCCCACACTTAAACCGTTATCTCGATCTGATTTTGTTCTACCGCAACAATACAGCTTTCATAATAGCCATCCCCGGTTGTCCTTGGTCCGCTAATTACTTCGAACCCATCATCCAATAACCGCTTCGTAAGCTCATCCACCTTCGTCTTGCTTCCGACAGAAAAAGCAATGTGCGCATAGCCGGTACGGGCAGGATCTTTTGGCAGATCCTGCATTTTAGGCTTGTTCATAATTTCTAACCGTGCCCCATCCTCAAAGGAAAGAAAATAGGATCGGAATCCGGTTTTTACATTATAATATCCTTCATTTGAGACAGCATCCAGATATTTCAAGAAAAAATCTCTTACGCCCTCTAAATCATTTACGTATATTGCAATATGTTCAATCTTCATTTGAATCTCTCCTATTATTACATGCAATCAATTTCAATTACAACGATGTTCTTCCTCTATCTTATCTTTCCTAGTCAGATAACGCAACCAGATATTTACACCTCCACCCCGAACTTATCCATTACATCACTCTTACATTCTAACCGCTGCTCGGTGACCGCGAGCGAATTTAATCCCATGCAGGCAATAAACAGTTCACTGATATCCCAGTTCTCCATCGGCTGCCCGGCGAAATAAGCTGCCATCGGCACGTAGGTTCTGCCATCTACTTTTGCCTGTGCAATATATGCATACAGGTACACCAGATAACTGCGGTAGTGCCTGACCTCATTGCATAGCTGCTCCTTCAGATAGCATTCCAGTCCATCGAAAAACATCTTAGCATAAAAGCATTCAAATGCCTTCCGCTTTAGGGTCCGATATGCTTCCCTGAGGTTCTTCGGTCTGCCCAGAATCAGTCCTTCCTTGTAGCTTAAGATACGGATAAGCTGCATGCCGATTGTAGAGTGTCCCCGGAACAGAACCTTTTTTACAAGCCTGACAAACGTGTGGATCATCCGGCGGATGCGATGTCTTTTCCGCTTTGCCGCTGCATTGCCTCCTGTCTGATGCTCCTGCCGCCAGATATGGATATATTCCCGTGAAAGAAAGCTGTAGCTGTGTTTCCGTAAGAAGTAAGAATGATCTTCCATATCCACGATCAGTTCCAGCCGTCTCGCCAGTGCATCACTGTATGTAAACCTTGCATATGGGCAGATCCGCATGATCCGTTCATACATATGGGAAAAGGAATAGAACTTTTCTTTGACCTTGAACATTCCATGAATGCATAGCCAGAACAACGTCCCGATCGCAAGCACTTCCAGACCGCCATTGATCCACTTCCCATCCACCAACGGAAGTAGCCGGTAAAGCCTGCTCCGCAGCCAGTTTGTCCGCAAAAAAACTGCCAGCAGAACGCCCGCTAATCGGTACTGCAAAAAACTCATATACAGCCAGTCGAGTAATTTATACCGGAACTTCCGTAAAAAGAGGATCCGTTTTTCATCCTTGGTAAAATACTCCTGACATAAAAACAGGATCATGCACATTACAGCCAGAATCAGCCGTTTTGAGATCTTCTCATTATAAGTAAGACCAAACGAGCAGATATAGATCAGAATATACTTCTGTTTTGTGCTGAATATTTTATAATTTAAAATCGCAATAATAAAAAACAGATAGATAAAAAACAGATTATCTCCAAATAGTCCTTCCATGTCACTCCTCTTTTCTGCGCATGCGCCTTGCCGATAACTATCATATCTATTTTTCTATAAATCTGCCTGTTTTTCAATCAACCATTTTCGACCTTTTTCAATAGGACACAATTTCCTATTGCAAAATCAAGTGTGCGCTTACCGCACACTTTCGCGCCCGAGCGGATGCATCGCATAATCTTCCACTCTGCGAGGTGCGCATCTTAACTTTTTGCTGTATAGGAATTCCAACGGAATTTCCTATACAGTAAAAAAGCATCAGCCAACCAAATGACTGATGCCCACAATATCTTCTCATATAATTTTTCAAAGCTCCATCTTATAAAACCTTGCGTCCGTTTACTGTCAGCTTAAACGTTGTTCCTAAGATCTCTGCTGATTTTCTGCAAAGCATCATACGTTCCAGAAAGATTTCAAAATAATCATACATGGAACAGATACTTTCATCGATCTGAAGATTTAATGCGATCACGGATTTATCCTTTGCAATTTTCAGCTTGGATTCCGTAACTGCATAATTCACCCGGTCGTGAATATCGAAGGATGACTTTTCCTTCTGACGCACCCTGCTTCTTCGTACATCGGTCTTATCTGCAATGATAAGTGCCGCAGAGATAACATCCTCCGGACCACCGGTTGATTCATCATGGTTTCCGATCGCAGATACGATCGTTACACGGTCCGCTAAAGGCAGATCTGTCTCTTTTAACAGATCATTGGCAAGCAGTGCTCCATATTCCGCATGGTGTGTACGGTTGATCGCATTTCCGATGTCATGCATAAATCCTGCAATTTTCGCAAGCTCGATCTCATGCTCCGAATAACCAAAACGCTCTAAGATCTTCCCCGCCTGACGCGCTACCTGCACGCAGTGTGCACTGGAATGATCCTTAAAACCAAGCTGCTTTAAGTTTGCATCTCCCTTTTTTAAATATGCATTGATTTCTTTATTACTGGTAATATCCTTATACTTCAACTACGTCTGATCCCCTTTTTCCATTCGTATTACAACTGTACTCCGTTTTTCTCCCAGTCATGTCCCGTTGTATTCCTCATCAGGAAAATACAGCCGCCTGTGAATCCTGGGAAGAAACCTGCATAGCCGGCAGTCAGAAGTGCATTCCATAATACTTCTGTTCCGAAGGGCTTTAAGCCAAGACTAATGATCATTCCAAGCAGAAATGCTGCCAGTGACCATATTCCGGTATTTAAGATCAGAAAAACTCTCTGTTTTGTTTTCGCCTTTTTACATTTTTCTTCTACAAACTTCCATAAGCCACGCATATTCCCGCTTCCTTTCCTGTCCGGACGAATGCCCCGGTACAGCCATATGTAATCACATCTTTTCTTTACAATTACATATTACGGTTGCCTGCGCTTACCTGCTATCAAGTTTGTGTAAAAGAATGTAAAATCCCTGTAAAACCTTAATCTGCTTTCTTTTGTCCCGCCTTAAGCAGATCAAGCAGTCCCTTCGCCTTTATGATCGCAATGCCCTGTGCTTCATCTCCGAGGACAACAAGGTTATCACCGGGCTTTATATCGAAGATCTTTCTTGCCTTGGCAGGGATCACGATCTGCCCCTTTTCTCCGACCTTCACCATTCCAAACACATGCTTTCCCTTTGGCGGAACGCCAAGTCCAAGGTTGTCCCTGTCATCCTTGTCATAGTTTACAAAATCATCCATCGTCACACCGAAAATATCCGCTAAAAGCTTGCAACGCTCAATATCCGGCAGGGATTCTCCCGTCTCATACTTTGACAGGGTCTGTCTGGTTACCCCGATCTTATCGGCTAATTCATCCTGCGAATAACCATGCATTTTCCGCAGGGCGATCAGATTGTCCTTAAACATGTTTTTTCTCCTTTTTGATTCCAAGTACACACCACCGGATCACCGGGATCCGACTAATCACCTCATTTAAAACAAATGCACCAAGAAAAGCACTGATACCGGTCAGCAGATAGATGCATACCGGTGGCAGCTTTGGTGCATACTGCATCAGATAATAAGCCGCCATGGCAAGCGGCAGATAATGGAATATATACAGTCCCCATGACTTTCCTGCCATCCACTGCGTAAACGGATTCGATCGATCTCCATACTTTTTCATAGTTGCAAGCACTGCAAGAATAGCGATCCAGCAGTATACACAGGCGGGTAGATTATTCAGCACCGGTGCTGCTGCGTAATTTTCTCCAAAATAGTGGACTGTATAAGCTATGCCAAGTACAACGGCTGCAACATCAAGCACCTGCCACCATCTGCTTAACCGCTCGATCACCTCATCATGGGAGAAAATAAAATATCCCACGAAAAAACTAAAACCATAAATACCAAAGCGGTAAACCGTAATGACCGGTGTATTCAGGATCTGTGCACAGCCATACACACAAACGGTCAGAAGAAGCAAAAACCACACAGGTGTCTTCACGCCCAGTCTCCAGAGACGATCCTTTTCTATTTTTCTTACCAGTAAAAGCAGCATTGAAAAGATCCACAGCATCTGGATATACCATAATACTCCGATTCCGGATAACGCCATGATAATATATAGTACCGGTCCCGGCACCGCAGTCATCTGATCAAAGCCCCCTCCGATCTTCATATTATAGTAGCCTAAGATCCAGTGGAATACAAAGATTCCGATCGTCGATGGCACAAGCAGCTTTCTCGTCTTATCCCTGACATATGATTTCGTGTCATGCCCACTCAGATAATACCTTGCACTCATGCCGGATACCACAAAAAGTAATGCCATAAACCATGGATACACGAGATACTGGAATCCATCCTGTAACTGGTTCTCATGAAAAGCCCCGATCACGCCAAACGGCTGTACCCCATTAAACATATAGATCACGTGATAGATTACTACGATCACAACCGTGATCCAGCGAATATTATCCAGATAGAGTCTTCTTTCGTTTTTCATACAATTCCCACCTTTGCAATTATTCTTAACATATTATAGCATAAAGAAAGCTGGTACACGACCAGCTTTCCTTAACACTTTTTCTCTGTTTCTGTTAAAAATCATTGCTTTTCTGAGTGCTAGGATCGACCAGCCTTCATTGCTTTTTTACAATCATACATCAGATTATCCGCTTCACGGAAAATGTCATCAATCTTTCCCGATTCTCCCTCTGCGACACCGGATGCAACACTATAGACTTTGATATCATTACTGATCTTCATAACATTCTCACGCATGGTCTTTCTGCATTCTTCAAAGACCGGGCGGCTTACATTTTCTGCAAGTACACAGAATTCATCCCCACCGATCCGGTAACACTTACCAACATCCCGAAAAGATTCTTCTAATAATTCCGCCGTCTTACAGATGATCTGATCCCCATAGGCATGTCCGAAATTATCATTTGCATGTTTTAAACCATTCATGTCAGCGACAAGAATGATCACAGGTGTATGCTCCTGCTTCTCGAGTCTTGTCTTTTCCTGTTCATATGCAAAACGGTTGCCCAGATGGGTCATTCCATCGGTATAAGCCATTGTCTGCAGGATTTCTTTTTCAAAATCCTCTCTTCTAAGCCTCTTTCCTTCGCGGACAACATCTATTCCGACCTTGAAAATAAACAGACACAGACCAAAACGCAGGATATTACCACTGTTTTCCTTATTCACAAATACAAAATATCCAAGCTCCAGAATCGTACTTACGACCAGGATCAGCACTCCGCTATAAAGCGTCTTCCTCTTCTGCGCTTTTTCAATCTTATGAATGGAAAAGAGTGCTGCAAGCAGACCTAATACCGTCAGGCTCAGATAAACACGGTTCGTCCACTGTGATTCAAACTGGGAACAGATTCCGGTTGCCGCAAACACAAGCTGAACCAGATTCAATACAATGCCAAGCAGATATAAGACCTTCAGATATATTTTATCCGAAAACTCCTCATAACTTAACAAAAACCGTACCAGAAGTACCGGCATCAGCCCGTAGGTAAGATAGCTGAGATAGATACCAAGCACCAGATTATTCATAAACAGTTCTAACACATGACACTCGATGAACATCCATAATCCGGTATCTGCTGCAAAAAGTCCAAGGAACAGCATCTGCCCCGCCTTTTTCCGGTGGATTGCAAATAATCCATGCACCATATCATAAATACCAATCAGAATCAGGATCAGACTTGGAATCAGCGACCAGACCGCTCTTTCTAAGATCATCGAAATAAAGGAAGCCTGTGTTCCAAAATACACTCCCGGCAGATAACCGGATACTGCCGCAAGATCATATCCCGGCTGTAATTCAATCGTCAGTGTCTTTCCATCATAATTCTCACCTAAATGCAGACTCTTCCAGAACGATCCATATCCCATTGGAAATGGCTTTGTAAAAGCTTCTCCGCTGTCGAAGATCAAATCGCCATCCAGATAGACTTTCGCACGACTTTGTCTGCTCCGGAACAGAATACTGTCTCCCTTTCCTAAGATCTCCTTATGAAGTACCGTTGTCAGATAGATATTCTCCCTGTCCGGATTATCGATCATACCCGGAAGTATTGTCTTTGTCTCCTGATCTCCCCAGCTTACGGTAAAGGTATCTTCCATCTTCTGACACTGATCGATGTGAAAGCCCTTATAATCAAGTGGTCTGCACAAGCAGGCTGCGATAAACCCGATCAAAAATAAAATCCCAAGCACACCAAATGCCCGGTCTGAATATTTTCTCTTTTTATCATCTTTACTTTCCTGCATAGGAGTCTCCTTTCCGACTCTCATCTTACCCTTATGTATCTTATTTACGTTTTATATTTTAGCACAATCACTTCCGGGTACGCAAGACCACCCTTGCAAGTGTCTGCCTGCTTCCTATACAGATTCGGGTGTCAAAAGATGTTTTATAAAAATTAAAAGGGCAAAATGCAAAAAAATGTAAAGCAAACTTTTATTTGCGCTTTTCGCTGCGAGTGAAATCCACTGCTTACGAAAACCACAAGTGAAGCCTCCTCTGAACTTGTATGGTTGTAGTTGGCAGTTAGTTCACGATGAGCGTTGCAAATGTTTGCGGAACATCTTTTGTGCATTTTGTCAATTACAAAATTTGAAAACATCTTTTGACACCCGAATCCTATACCATAAAAAAGCACATGAACCAGTAATCCCGGTCCACATGCTTTTACATCTCTCTTTATTTTTCCTTTTTCTTTGGCTTCCGGTATGCGTTGATATCGTACTTCTCCTCGTATTCTTCCAGACACCGGATATACTCTTCGTTCTTCATCTCTTTGACACTCTTTAAATACTCATGGGTATCAAAGTCGGCTGCCTCTAACTCGATCATTGCAACCGCAACATTCGAACAGTGGGCTGCGATTCGCTCATAGTTCGTAAGCAGATCGTTAAACACGAAGCCCTGCTTCATCTCACATTTGCCGGCTCTTAACCGGGCGATATGGCGAAGCTTTAATTCATCACAGAGAATACCAATAAGCTCACGCAATGGCTCTACACGTGCTGCTGTACGCAGATCGTCCTCAATAAAGGCATTGACTGACAGATCAACCACTTCTTTTACGGCTTCTTCCAGTACATTCATCTCGTACTTCGCTTCCTCAGAAAATGTGATCTTCTTCTCGTTTAATTCCTGTGCAACCTCGGAAATATTGACTGCATGGTCACCCAGACGTTCGAAATCTCCGATCGTATGTAAGAACTTCGATACCTGCTTCGTCTGCGGCAGCGTCATCTCCCGTCCGGTCAACTGCATCAGATAGGTACCAAGCTTATCCTCGTACTTATCGATCAGATTCTCCTTCTCCTGTACCTTTGCAAATTTATCCGCAGAAAAAGAATGTAACAGTCCAAAAGATCTCTGTAAATTCTTTCTTGCCTTTTTTGCCATACCATTCATGGCAAGGTGGCTCTGTGTGATCGCAAGATCCGGATAAGCCACAAAACGCTCCTCTAACAGATCGAAATCTGCCTGCTCTTCCATATCCTCTTCCGTATCCTTGACCAGCACAAATACCAGCTTCTCAATAGCATGGATAAATGGAAGCAGTATCAGGATCGTAGCGATTCTAAATACCGAGTTCAATAATGCGATCTTAACCGGACTCATCACCATATCCATAAACCGGAAATGTACAAAGGCATTCACCGAATAGAATACGATCGACCAAAACACCATTCCAAATAAATCATTGAGCAGATAGATCAGTGCCGTTCTCTTTCCGTTCTTATTCGTTCCGATGGAGGAAAGAAGTACCGGACATGCTGCACCGACACCAATACCCATCGTGATCGGCAGTGCCGTAGCAAAAGAAATTGTTCCGGTTACGGAAAGTGCCTGTAAAATACCAACCGACGCAGATGCGCTCTGTAAAACCGCAGTAAAAAGAATACCTGCGATAATACCTGCAGCCGGATTTTCAAACATCGTCAACAGATGTACAAAATGCTGATTATCCTTCAGTGGAGAAACTGCTCCACTCATTGTCTGCATACCGATCATCAGAATCGAAAAACCAAGCATGATATCTCCGACATTCCGATAACTTGCTTTCTTGACAAACATTCGGAAAATAATACCGATGATGGCAACAATCGCTGAAATTGTCGCTGTTGAAAGTAACTGGGCGATTCCACCCTGACCATCAATATAGGACAGACATAAAATCCAACCGGTGATACTGGTTCCGATATTTGCACCCATGATGATACCGATTGCCTGCGCAACCTTCATCATTCCTGAATTTACAAATCCGACAACCATGACAGATGTCGCTGAAGATGACTGAATGATTGCTGTAACCACTGTACCTAAAAGCACACCCTTGATCGGAGTATTCGTCAGCTTATACAGAATCAGCTCCAGCTTGTTTCCTGCTGCTTTCTTCAGTCCGTCACCCATCAATGACATTCCGTAAAGGAACAGGGCAACACCACTAAGCAACGATAAAACCATTGTAATTCCCATATCATTTTTCCTTTTCTTTGTGCAAGACTTTTTTGCAAACTGATTTCATTCTATCATAGAACTTTTTATTTGTAAAAACTTTTTTACATGGAATTTACGATTTATTTACATTACGGTCCATCTCAAGCTCGTTTAAAATCTCTGCACGTTTCCGGTCTGTCAGGAATTCTTCCCGGTATTTTAAGTATCTCTCGCAGCTGTGATTGGCTAAAAACATGGCAGAATCCGGGTTCATGGTAAGCTCTGTCACAAAGACAACTAATTCCTGCCCATGTTCAAAGGCACGCTCCATAAAATCAAAGGCATGCTCTAATTCCGTGGAAGACTGCTGCCACTCCTGTTCCATTGCCGCACAATGTTTATCAAATCCGGCCTTCGCCTGCAAGAAGCACTCATTGGCTTCCTTCGCCTGTGGGATATATTCTAAAATCCGCTTTAAAAGTTTCTGCTGCACGGCTGCCTGTTTTCTCGTGAAAAATCCGGCCTTTTCCTGTGTGACAACCCAGTTTTTCCGCTCCTCTGATAATTCGAGATACCGTGCTTTCGGATCTTCGACCTGTTCTAAGCCATTGCGATATTGTTTTAAAAAGGCAAACCATGCATCGGCAAGCTCCTTGCTGCTTCTGATCTTCGCGAATCCATTCTGTAGTCCCTCTAAGATCAGGTTCACGACACAGATGCGTTCATCAAACGCTGCCTGATCAATTCTTGCAAACAGCTCCGGCGGCTGGTGTCCCTTTAAGATCTCTGTGATTCCGTAATCATCCCGGTACTTCTGATACAGATCATAATATGCAAAAAAGTCTTCTGCCACATCGGTATGATGCAAAAATTCCGCGATCAGCTCCTGTCCTACCGGAATTTCTAATGATTCATAAGTATCTAACAGATTACTCAGATCCTCCCAGCCTCTGGCTGTTACAAACTGCATGCCATCTACATCCGCCTGTACCCGGTAAAAGCTGCCCGGATGAAGTTCCAAGTAGCTTAAAATACACTGGCTGATGTGTTTTGCATTTGCATATTCTCTCCATACAGACAGATCCGCCTCGATCTGCATATAGCGGACACGGTCTAGTGTCACCATATCAAAGTCCCGGACGGACTTGTTATATTCCGGCGGATTACCGGCTGCCACAATGATCCAGCCCTCCGGTATCTTCTGGTTTCCAAAGGTCTTACACTGTAAGAACTGAAGCATCGTCGGTGCAAGTGTCTCAGAAACACAATTGATCTCATCGATAAACAGGATTCCTTCCCGGTTTCCGCTCTCTTTGATCGTGCGATAGATGCTTGCAATAATCTCACTCATCGTATATTCCGTTACCGAATATGTTTTCCCATCAAACACTTCTTCCTTAATAAACGGCAGTCCGACCGCACTTTGCCTGGTATGATGTGTGATCGTATACGAAACCAGTCCGATCTTACACTCCCTTGCGATCTGTTCCATGATCTGTGTCTTTCCAATCCCCGGAGGTCCCATTAAAAGCACCGGACGCTGACGGATCGACGGAATCTTATAGACACCATTTTCATCCTTACTTAAATATGCCTGTACGGTATGTATGATTTCTTCCTTTGCCTGCTTAATATTCATCGTTGTTCTTCCTTTCTCTCATCCGTCCCCTGCTCTTGGAATTCTTCCATTTCAAGCGATAAACTGATCGCCCAGGGTGGAACTGCTGCCTGATCGTATTCATTTAAAAATAAGAAAGCACTCTTGTAATCCGGCCTTTTTTTCGGATAAGTTCCTTTTCCATCCGTAAAGTACAAAAGTCCGCACAGATCGGTAAATTCGCCATTTTCGATCAGTGTATTTACATAAGTAAATGCCGGGCGGAAATCCGTACCGCCACCACCTAGTAAGGTATAATCCTGTATCATTGCCTCTAATTCATCCAGATTCGTAATCTTACGGTCGCCACGCACCTGGTTGTCACAGGAAAGGATACGGATATGGCATTTCCGGAAAAAGTTATCCCGTTCTGTCAGGATCGCATACGTCTCCCTTAAGAACTGTTTTACCAGTTCTCCACTTGTCGAATAACTGGTATCTATGACGATCACAAATTCCTGTATTTTTCTTACCTCTTTACTTTCCACCGGTTCGATCAGCGGCATATTCCGATAGATCCGAAGTCCGTAGGTATAATAATTCAGATCAAAGGTATCCGGGTCACATACCAGTTCTTCCCGCATAACGGAAAACTGCCGCAGGAAGTCCCGATAACTTCTCCTGCTCTGACTCACTTTCATCTGGGCTGCAAGCAGCGTCTCTTCATCGGATTCTGTTGTCCCACGCTTCTTCTGTTCGATCTTCGTCTGTCTTGCGATCTGGTTCCACTGCTTTGCAGCCGGCTGGTTCATCGCCTGCTCCTGCTGCTCCTTTGGCCAGTAGGAATGATCATCCGTATAGAACTCCCGCGCTGTCTGCGCAAGCTGCTCCTCCGGTATCTTTTTTAAATACCGGTAGACCAGCACCGCTGAAATTCCCGTCTTTTCCTGCTCAAGCTCTGTATAGATCTTTTGTCTGATCCAGCTTAACGCCCGCTTCGTACAACGCTTATCCATATGGTCGATCGTATATTCCACTGCAATATCACAGGCAATATTCCACCGGTAACGCTCTCTCTTCCCGGCTGTCCACAGATGAAAGAACAGGCAGTGCAATACCACATGCAGATATGCCCGGTCTAAAAAAAGCGGATTCGAACGGAAAATACGCATCACATGTTCCGGTGCATACAGCAGGTATCTGCCATCGGTTGCCAGTGCAAGCAGCCTGTTATCCTGTTTCCATTCCAGTGCCGATAATGCCACACCAAAGTAGCGCAGATCCAGATAGACATCATTTCTTATGTACGACAGGATCTTTTCTGCCATCTGCACTTCCCACTCTTCCTGTGTCTGAATGTGCATCTTTCTAACCATGCCTTTCTCTTAAAACTCATCAAAGGAATACATCGAAGCAATTCCGCCTGACATACGCACTCTCTTCTGTTCGATCAGATAAGAGGATCCATGTACCCAGCCAGCCGATGCTGCCAGTGTAATTCCCTGCTCATACATCGCAGGATCCACATAACCATGTTCCGACAAAAATGAAACTACAGTCAGATCCTGTTTGTTCATACCTTCCAAAAAAAGTACCCCGGCATGCTCCCCCAGATAATGTTCATATGCTTCCCGCTGGTCCATCTCAAGGTCAACCGGATAACGGAGCCTGTCGTATGCCATCCGGCAGAGTGTCCGCTCCGATTCTTCGATACATGCCTGTGCAAAAATACCATCATAAGAAGACAGCATTACCACTTCATCTGCAAAAGACTGTCTTGCACGGAAGCCCTCTCCGGTAATCTTTCTGCCGAAGATATGTGCCGGGGCGATCTCATCATAGCTTTCCGTATACTCCGGATAAAAGATCACAGCCTGTGTCTGTCCCTGTCTGCAAAAAAATACCTCGATGTCTGATGTGATCTGGGCGAGGATCTGTCTGAGTGCACCCGGTTTTTTATAATCTGCTTCAAGCTGCAATTCCGATAATCTGATGCAGTTCATAAAGCAGTCGCTGCCCACTTCCGTGATGCCATCTCCTATGATAAGCTTTTTTAACCGGCTGCAATTATAGAATGCATAACGGCCTAACTTTTTTACTGTATCCGGCAGTTTTACAGACGTTATATATCTTCCCGCCTGTTCATGCAGTTCACACTGCCCCTCATCTGCCGGAATACAGGTTGTCAGATAATCTTCTTCTGCCGGCAGATGCAGCGCCTGCGAGAAACAGTAATCCGCGATCTCTGTTACCGGTACTCCGGCAATCTGCTCCGGGACAACTGCTTCACCGTTCTCTCCATAGATGCGTAACAGCCGCGCAGTCTGATCTTCCCTTTTCTGCCACAGACATTTTATGTTCATTTCATCCTCATTTCTGTACACACAACCGTCCTGCTATTCGACTACGTGTACCTTCATCATATTTGTTGTGCCGGAAAAGCCAAGCGGCACACCGGATGTTAAAACGATCACATCATCCTTTTTCACCAGTCCGCTTTCCTTCGTAACTTCTACTGCATGTGTAAACAGTTCGAATATATCCTGCTTTTCTTCTAATAATACCGGTGTCACGCCCCAGGATAAGTTCAGCTGTCTCCATACCTTTTCCGTAACTGCACAGCCGACAACGGCACATGCCGGACGGTAACGGGAGATCATTCTTGCGGAACGGCCGGACTTTGTGACCGTTACGATTGCCTTGGCATTCAGGTCATAGGCGGTCGTACAGGTCGCATGGCTGATCGCATCGGTAATATCCGGGTTGGCACTTCTGTCATGTCCAAAGAAACGCTTTTTATAATCAATATCACGTTCTGTCCGCTCTGCGATCCGTACCATCATCGCAAGGGATTCTACCGGGAACTTTCCTGCCGCTGTTTCTCCGGATAACATGATCGCACTCGTTCCGTCATAGATTGCATTGGCAACATCTGTCGTCTCCGCTCTCGTCGGTCTTGGATTCTTCATCATGGAGTCTAACATCTGTGTTGCGGTAATGACCTGTTTTCCTGCTTCATAGACCTTTTTAATGATCATCTTCTGGACAACCGGCACTTCTTCCTCCGGAAGCTCCACACCCATATCTCCACGCGCGATCATGATACCATCCGATGCCGCTATGATCTCGTCAATATTGGCAACACCTTCTCCATTTTCGATCTTTGCAATGATCTTGATCATCTGACCGCCATTTGCATCTAACAGCTCACGGATCTGCTTTACATCTGCCGCACAGCGCACAAAGGAAGCTGCTACAAAGTCAACATCCTGCTCGATACCAAACAAAAGATCTGCACGATCTCTCTCGCTGATGTATGGAAGATTGACATGTACGTCCGGAATATTGACTCCCTTATGGTTCGAGATCACACCATCGTTAATGACATGGCAGTGGATATCCTGCCCTTCGATGGAATCTACGATCATTTCTACCAGACCATCATCGATCAGAATACGGCTTCCGATCTTCACATCCTCAGCAAGGTGTTCATATAAGACCTGTACTTCCTTTTCATTTCCTAATACTTCCCGTCCGGTCAATGTAAACTGATCTCCCGAAGAAAGCTGGATCCTATCGTGTTCAAAATTGCCGATACGGATCTCCGGTCCCTTCGTATCTAACAGAATGGCAACCGGCTTTTGCACCTGCTTACGGATTGCTTTTAACCGATCCATTCTCCGCTTCTGTTCTTCATGTGAACCATGCGAAAAGTTAAATCTTGCAACGTTCATTCCCACTTCTACAAGCTTCTCTAAAATACCCTCCCGGTCGGTTGCCGGTCCCATTGTACAGATAATTTTTGTTTTTCTCATTCTGTTTGTCCTTTCTTAGTTAATATATGTATGTCCATCTTTTCCACTTCTATTCTGCAAAATACTACTGATCTGACACCACAGCTTCTATTTCACACTACGCCTTCACCGTCAAATTCCGGTATAAAGGATTCCTTTGCGGTCTCCCCCTCCTGGATAAAACCATTTTCGATTCCCTGTGCGATCGCATAATCGATCAGCTCCTCGTACTCCTCTCCGGTAACGGTACGCATAAGCTCCGGATATGCTTCTAAGGAATTACACGGTGTATACTGGTTCATCAGACTGATAAAAATCTGTGATCCATATGTCGTAAGCAGATAGTCCACAACCCGCTTCGAATCCGCAAGTCCCTCTGGCATCAGAAGGTGGCGCACGATCGTTCCCTTTACCATGATGCCATCCCCGTCATGTGCTTCGGAATACGTCTGGTAATCTTCTGCCGTCATCTGCTGTTCCTTCCAGTTTCCTTGCATGATCGAGTGCTCCGGTACAAAACAGACCTCCCCGGTCTGTCTTACCATCTCTGCGATTGCCTGTGAAGCACATGCAAAGTAATCGACTGCATGGGAATACGTTTTACTGCGCCTTTCATCCACATATTTCAGATCCGGCAGATAGATATCCACATATCCTTCTAACCTGCGGATCGTATCGACGGTTTCATAGCTGCTGGTATTATAGACGACCGGGATCGAAAGTCCCTGCCTTTTTGCACGATCCAGTGCCTGTATAATCTGTGGCACGAACTGTCCCGGTGTCACTAAGTTAATATTATTTGCCTTCTGCTCCTGTAATTCCAAAAAGATCTCAGAAAGCCGTTCAACGGAAATCTCTATCCCTGCCGTTCCGTTTGCAATATTCTTATTCTGGCAGAATACACAGTGCAGTGCACATCCGGAAAAAAAGACCGCACCCGAACCATTCTTCCCGGAGATACAGGTTTCTTCCCACATATGAAGGGCTGCCCTTGCCACCTTAAGGCTTGCGGTCTGTCCACACACACCGGTCTGCTCTAAGCGGTTGACACCGCAGTTTCTCGGACATAACCGGCAGTCTTTCATATCCTGTTGTAACTTTTTATTCATCGCATTCCTTTTCCCTTTTCTTCTGCTCACATTCTAGCTGTTTTTTTATTAAAAATCTACCTGTATTTCGAAATCCATCCTTCTTTTCCCAAAATACCTACTTGTCAATGCAGATTTTATCCGATATGATGATACTGGAATAAATTGATTTTATCTGGCATCCGTGCGCTCCGCTGTCAGATATAATATAAGAAAAGCTCTGGGCGCAGAAATGAGGATTTATATGTCAAATTGTATGGTTGCACAATCAGGTGGTCCAACCGTTGCCATCAATGCCAGCCTTGCCGGCGTTATAAAGGGAGTTACTGACTCTGCCAAATATGAGACTGTCTATGGTTCTGTCAATGGAATCTTAGGTATCTTAAACGATCACATCTTAAACCTGAGTGAAGAAATGGCAAAGGATGCTTCCTATCTGGATACCTTAAAGCACACGCCTGCCATGTTCCTTGGCTCCTGCCGCTTTAAGCTGCCGGACTTTTTAGATGATGATTCTTCTTACAGCTTTATTTTCAAGCAGTTTGAACGGTTAGACATCGGTGCATTTTTCTATATTGGCGGAAATGATTCCATGGATACCGTATTAAAGCTTTCTGATTATGCCAAGCGCATCGGCAGTGATGTCCGTATCATCGGTATTCCAAAGACGATCGATAATGATCTTATGGTAACCGATCATACACCGGGCTTTGGGTCTGCTGCGAAGTACATTGCAGCAAGCATGCTTGAGATTGCCCACGATACGTTCATCTATGCGGTAAAAAGTGTAACGATCGTAGAGATCATGGGACGTGATGCCGGATGGCTGACTGCTGCTTCTGCACTTGCACGGAATGGCTACTCCACCGCTCCGCATCTGATCTACCTTCCGGAAACAGATTTTGATGAGAAGGAATTCCTTGCAGATGTACGTGACCTTCTGGAAAAACAGAATAATGTCATCGTTGCGATCTCCGAAGGAATCCATGATGCCGATGGAAACTATATCAGTGCCGGTGAAAGCCAGGCAGATTCCTTTGGTCACAGCCAGTTAAGTGGTGCCGGAAAAGCTTTGGAATATCTGATCAAGGATAATATCAATGTGAAGGTCCGTTCCGTCGAGATCAATGTATTACAGCGTTGCGCTGCACATCTTTCATCACAGACCGACTTAGATGAGGCTTTCGCACTTGGTGAAAAGGCAGTTGCCTATGCTGCCGAAGGTGTAACTGCTTCTATGGTTACCATGAACCGTACCAGCGATGCACCTTATACGATCGACTACCAGTATGCTGAGATTAAAAATATCGCAAATGAAGCAAAATCCGTTCCAAGAAGCTGGATCAACGAACGCGGCAATGATGTGACCGAAGAGATGATCACTTATCTGTCTCCACTGATCCAGGGTGAGCCAGCGATCCGCTATGAGAACGGACTGCCGGTTTATATGGATGTGTCACATCTGACCAGACATTAGACATGTATAAAGAAAAGATAAAAAATCTTTTCGGAAATGAAATAGAAATATGTGTCTAAGAATAAATAGATTGCATACTTAAAATATATTTGCCATACGTATAAAAGCTTATGGATTTGTTCCGTATTACGAATCTAACATTTTCTAAATGTTCTGTCAGATTCTTTTCTTCTCCAGCAACCACAAAAGACGTGGCGTCCATGCCCCGGCTTTTGTTTGCATCAACATCCCTGTTGCTGCATTGCTGGATATTCTACAGAACATTAAGAAAATCTAAGATTCTCCATAGTCACAAATTCATAAGCTTTTATCCTATATGGCATTTATATTTAATCAGAACTTTTATACCATATCATTCAAAATCGGCCTATCTTATTCATCTTTTCTTTTTCAAAAACTTCTAAACCTCTTAATAAAATCACAAAATATATTCTATCTTGCTTATTCACTTTCTTCCGGAACTTCTCCCCGCAGGATCTCTATAAACTTTCCTACCTCTGCCCATGCACGCTTAGACTCCGGCATCAATAGCATTGCCATCTGAAAGACATGGAACATCCCTTCGTACACACTCAGCCGTACCTTTACCCCTGCTTCCTTTGCCTTTTTTGCTACCGTCAGGGAATCACTGAGTAACATCTCATACGATCCAACCTGTATGAGCATTGGCGGAAAGTCATCAAAGCTGCCAAATGCCGGTGAAATATACGGCTCTTTTGGATTACATGTTCCCACATAATCCCGGTTATAGACCAGACTGTCTCTCGTTCCACCAAACAAAGGGTCTTTGTCGAAGTTCGTATCATACGAAGAACCACTTGATGTCAGATCTGTCCATGGCGACATTGCAACCACACCGCATGGAAGTTCATAATCATGGTCACGCAGATACATCGTAAGTGCCAGTGCCAGGCCACCGCCTGCTGAATCTCCCGCCACGATGATCTGGTCTGCACGGTATCCCTTTTTGATCAGCCAGAAATATGCCGTCACTGCATCCTCTAATGCTGCCGGATACGGATGCTCCGGTGCGACACGGTAATCGATCGTCAGCACACTGATGCCCTTTCCGACCTCACTGTAGAGTCCCGCAAAGCTGCGGTACCCATTGTGCAGTGTTCCGACGTATGCACCACCATGAAGCTGCAGAACCACCTTGCTGCGATCCGGATTCTCTTTTAATTCCAGATACTCCATCGTGAACTTTTCTAAATGAATGATATAGCGTGAAAAACACTCCGGACATTTCCATGGCGGCTCTTTTAAGTTCCTGCGGAGTTCTCCGCTTTTTATTTTTTTTCCTATCAGATTATCATTTGCAGCCCTCGCGATCAGATCCCGGATCACACGGCCGCGGACACTTGTTTCATTTTCCGTCATTTGTTACTCCATTATCTTACATGAAATCTTCTCTGTAACTCGATCCTTGCCCTCCGGTCTCCGATGATCAGTGTTCCGAGGAACAAAAAGACAGAGATTGCAAATGTTATGAGACTAAGCATCGGCTTTGTAATAATGCCTACACCCCAGAGAATTAAGGTAACACCTGCGAGCACGATCATACCGATCTGAAACAGCAGATAACTCTGCCAGTTTCTATGATTGATCAGCATTAAAATCACAATACTCAGATCAATAAGCAGGATTCCGCTTGGGATCACATAATTGACCGACCATCCGCGGTAGCCGATGACAAAATCGATCAGTATGACCATCGCGACCCCACAAATTGTAAGCACCATCAGCTTTAGCCGGTATCCGGCGTCATCTAAGACAGCAAAGCGCAGGATCAGATACAGGTAAAACAGCGATGCAACCACGATCGCACTCCACCAGATCCCATGGTACATCTCATAATTCAACGCAATTAAAAACACACTGACTGCAAGTGTTAAAAACAGATAAATCCGTCCTGCCAGCATCAGCCTTCTTGTCTTGATCCGGACATCCGGATAGGTATCTTTTCCGTCCCCTTCCGGCTCGATCACGCAATGACACAACGGACATACATGTGTTTCGTCTTTTATTTCTATCTTACATTGTCTGCATTTACTCATAATATACACCATTACTTTCTATTTCTACATCAATGCCATCCTCTGCCAGTCTGCGGAAGAATCCACGCTGTACGGACGTATCCCGCAGCACGGAGCTGAAGGAAAAGACCAGTGTATCCTGATACGAACAGATCGTTCCCTTTAGGTTCTGTCCCTTTGACATGGCAAGAAAGGCATAAAACATTTTTACATACGGCTGATATTCTTCACGGATCACCTGATTGCCGATATTTGTGACCGTTGAAGTATTTGCCAGTGCCGCTGAGGTATAGACATAGCGGATCGCCAGATTTTTCAAAACAAGCGGCACCGCTCTTGCGATCAGAAGCTTTTCATTCGAAACATTATAGGAAAACAGTTCCTCTAAATGTTCCTTTGTGATCTGGCTACGCAGGCTGTCCTTTACGATCTCCACAACCTCTGCAAAGGTATAATCCTCCTTTGTCGGTCCAAACTCCGCTGATACCATGGTAAAAAAGTTCTTCGTTGTAACCGAGTTAAAGTATGGACGAAGGTTCACCGGCACAGCCACACGGATCGGACGTCTGCCCGGGATCCCATGCATGCATTCTAAAAAGACACTCCAGACGAATGCAGATACCAGATATTCATTGATACTGACACCATAACTGTGACAGACTTTCTTTAACTGTGGAATGTTCATATAGCCATGCATGACACCGAACTCACCCTTGCGCAGCCGCTCGCCGCGCAGCAGATATGCCTTCTGTGTTTTATAGCCCTTCGCATGACTGTGCTTGTAGTTCCGTAAAAAGCTGTCCTCCCGGTTTAAGGAGGTATCACTGCTTAAGTGATCCCCTAACTTCTCCCTGAGTTCCGGGTGTACCAGACGCAGATACTGATAAGTCAGTTCCTTTAAAAAATTCGTGCCGCCCATACCATCCGTTAAGACATGGAACACCTCTAAGTTTATTCTGCACCCATAATACGTCACACGAAACAGATAGCTGTTATTCTTATTCTGTACAATGTACTGACACGGATAGGTGTTTTCTTCCCGCACCCGTGGCGCAGGCTTTCCATTCTCTTCAAAATAATACCAGAAGATTCCCTGCCGCAGTCTTAAGTTAAATCCATCGAACTTCGGAAGCACCATATCGAGTGCCTGCTGTAACGGTTCTCTTTGCACCTCTTCGTTTAAGGTAACCGAGATCCGGTATACATTACTCATGGATTCTCCGGCGATCACCGGGAACAGATGTGCGGTATTATCTAACTTATCCCAGCGGATATCCATACCCCTGCGCTTTCTCTCTTTTTCCTTCTGAAGCTTACGCTCTTCTTTCTTTTTTTGCTTTCTGGTCTGACTTTCTATCTTTTTTTCTTCCTTCACTCTCTGCTTTTGCAGCTTTTTTTCCTCTTTTTCCATATTAAACCATATCTTTCTATCTATCATTCATGCAAAATAGCATGTAAAACAGTCCCCGCTTTTTCAAAAAGATATTATAGCCGAGATTGATGCAAAATACAATCTTGCTTTTTTCCTTTGTTCCATGTAAAATTTTCTTGGCATCTGGTATATCCAGTGACCAGAGAATGAATCACACCGGAGGGCTTATGGAATTTAAAAAATTAAATGCTCCGACCTTAAAGGAGCTTTTTGTTACAGAACTTGAAAATATGATATTGTCCGGAAAGTTAGAGATCGGAAGCAAGCTTCCATCCGAGCGCGAACTGGCTACCTCGATGCAGGTCAGCCGCGCGGTCGTAAATTCCGGTATTGCAGAAATGGAGGCCAAGGGCTTTCTAGTTGTAAAACCGCGTGTTGGTACCTTTGTTGAGGATTACCGCAGAAACGGTTCGTTAAGCACCCTGATGTCCATTATGAATTACAATGGCGGCATGCTCCGCAAAAATGAGATCCGTTCGATTTTAGAAGTACGCATAGTATTAGACCGCCTTGCCGTAGAACTGGTATGTAAGGATTCTTCCGACGAAGAGATTGCAACGCTTGCCACTTATGTCGATGCACTCCGTGCATGTGAAGATTCCGCACAGGCGGCAGAGCTTGCCTTCACCTTCCATCACGAGCTTGGATTTATTTCCGGCAACACCTTGCTCCCACTCTTTTTTGTATCCTTCCGCAATCCGGTCATCAGTCTGTGGATCCGCTTCTGTAACCATTATGGTATTGAAGCACTTTATGACAATACGGCAACACTTTATGAGCACATAAAAAAGCGGGATTCAAAAAATGCGATTGCATTTATTGAATCCTCGCTTGGAGATACGATCAACGGAAGCAGAGAAATCTACCGGTAATACTCTGCTCTTCCAATTTCATTCGATTCTATTTTCTATTTTGCAGCAAACCGTGCGAGGAACTGTCTGGTACGTTCCTCCTTCGGATGCTCGATCACATCCTTCGGATTTCCTTCTTCAATGATATATCCGCCATCCATAAAGATCACATAATCTGCCACATCCCTTGCAAATGTCATCTCATGCGTCACGATCACCATTGTCATCTTCTCTTCCGCAAGCTGGCGGATAACCTTTAAGATCTCACCTGTCAGCTCCGGGTCTAGGGCAGAAGTCGGTTCATCAAAAAACAGGATCGATGGATTTAACGCAAGTGCTCTTGCGATCGCAACACGCTGCTGCTGTCCACCAGATAACTGGCATGGATAATAACCTTCCTTATCTTCGAGTCCCATCTTTTTTAACAGCTCTCTTGCCTGTGCATAGACTTCCTTCTTATCCCTTTTCTGAATATGGATCGGTGCATCTGTAATATTCTTCATCACAGAATAATGCGGGAAAAGATTAAAGTTCTGGAATACTAATCCAAAGTAACCCTGAATCTTTTTTAACTGCTTACTGTCTGCATAAACTGCCTTTCCGGCCTCATTATTGGTAACTGCGGATTCCCCGACATAGGTCAGTTCCCCGCTGTCCATCGTCTCAAGCATCGTTGCACAACGAAGCAGCGTCGATTTTCCCGATCCGGATGGGCCAATGATCGCAACAACCTGTCCCTCTTCGACTGAAAGTGAAATATCGTGGAGGACATCGAGATTGTCAAAGCTTTTTTTCAGATTATTGATTTCTAATAATTTCATAATAAAACCCTGCCTTTCTTTGTCCTCTTACTTATAATAATCCAGTCGTTTTTCTATGTATCCCATCACACCGGCTACGATCAGGTTAAAGATATAATAAAACAGTCCGGCGATAAACAGTGGGACAATACTTGTCTGGGAAGCAGCAATCTGTTTTGCAAGGGTAAACATCTCCGCATATGCAAGCACAAATGCAAGGGAAGTATCCTTTACTAATGTGATCACTTCATTCGTTACAGACGGCAGCACACGCTTTACCATCTGTGGGAAAATGATCTTGCCAAAGGTCTGCACCTTCGAATAACCTAACACCTTCGCAGCCTCATACTGACCAACCGGAATCGACTGGATACCGGAACGGTAGATTTCTGCAAAATATGCTGCATAGTTGATCGCAAATCCAATAATCGTTGCTGTAAACTGATAGCCTGCCGGCAGCTTGATATGGAAAATATAATACGGTCCATAATATACCACCATAAGCTGCAACATCAGCGGTGTACCACGCATAATGGAAATATAGAACTTCATCAGATATTGAAGCGGTTTAAACTTCGCCATTCTTCCAAATGCGACAAGCAGACCAAGTGGCATGGAAAAAACCAGTGTTAAAACAAATATGGATATGGTTGCCAGCATACCTGTTGCCAGCTGCTGTAAGATTGCTGCTAATGACATTACCCTTTCACCTCGTACCTGCTGTTATTTTTCAAGACAGATCATTTCAGACAGATTATAATCCGAATACTTCTCTGCGATCGCATTAAAGGTTCCGTCTGCTACCATCTCATATAAAGTCTCCTGAACCTTGTCACGAAGACTTGTATTACCAAGCTTAAATCCAACACCGTACTGCTCAGTTGAGATCTGGTCATCTAAGATCTTAAATCCATCTCCTCTTGAACCAAGCTGGTATTTTGCGACACCAATATCAAGAACAACTGCATCCACTGCTCCGGACTCTAAGTTCATAAAAGCGGTATTGTAATCTGCAACCTGCTGTAATTCCTTAAAGGTAGCTGTTAAAGCTAAGTTCTCATCATTGTCCTCTTCGGAAGTCAGTGCAGAAAGTCCCGAAGAATCTGCCTGAACTGCAACGGTCTTACCTGCAAGATCTGCCTTTGTCTTAATATCAGAATCTGCTGCTACAACAATGACGATACTGTTATCAATATATGGATCACTCCAGGTATAATCATTCTCACGTCCGGTCATGGTAAATCCATTCCAGATACAGTCGATGGAACCGGAATTTAATTCCATATCCTTCGAATCCCAGTTGATCGGTTTTTTCACCAGTTCCCAGCCATTTCTGTCACAGACTTCCTGTGCCAGGTCTAAGTCAAATCCGGTATAGTCTCCGTTATCATCCATAAATCCGTATGGCGGGAACTCTGCATCAAAGCCTACGGTAAACGTCGTACGGTCTGCTTCTGCACCTGAAACTGACGCAGCATCCGTTGATAACTCTGTATCCTTTCCGGCATCCGTCTTTGCATTGTCACTTGTCTTTGTATTGCTGCCTCCGCATGCAGTCATAGTCACTGCCATTGCAGCTGTTAAAAATAAAGCAATTACTTTCTTTTTCATAATGATAGGTTCCTCCTCATAAATCTCGCTTCATACTTTAGTATACTACCATGATAAAATAACGATGTAAACTGTTTTTTCGCGATCTTTTGACACCCGCATCAAAATGTGCTATTTTTTTCACACAGCTACTTGTGCCATAGATGTCACAAACCGGCTGCTAAGACAAAACAACTCCGAGGATATGCCTGTAATTTTCAGGCGTAAAATCGTCTGTGGATTGGAGATTCTTATGACAAATACAAACTTACCAAATGACCCTGTGATGCTGCTTAGCTTCGTCAACACACAACTTCGTGACTTTTATTCCTCCTTAGATGACTTCTGCGGTGCCTTTCATATTGAGGCAGCTTCTCTTTGTGAAAAGCTATCAGCCATTGATTATGAATACGATGCTGCCACAAACCAGTTCCGGTAAAAGAGGTTCTTATGTCACTGTATGATGAATTAACGCAGTATCAGATCCTGCCAACTGCATATGAAGACTGGGCAGGGTACCGGCAGGCGGTCACGGATTATATCCTTGCAAATACCAGCCCGGATACTACACTTGCGATTTTCGGTGCCGGACGCTGCAATGACATAGATCTTTATCGGCTGTCTACACATTTTTCTTCGATCACACTGCTCGATGCCAACCACCCTGCCATGAAGGAAGCTGCCATGCGCTATGGCTTATCGAGTGATCCGAAACTGTTCTGTAAAGAGGCAGACTTTTCCGGCATCTCACCCGAAGATTACCGCGCACTTGGTGATGAACTGACAGCTCTTTATAATGTAAGCGGAAATGAAACACGGATCGAGGTACTCGAAGACTTTATGTGCTTTAAATTAGACCGGCTCTATCGGAAAGCAGATGCCTATACCATGGATTTTGACATCAATACCTTCGACTATTCGATGGCATTTGGTGTTCACAGCCAGATCAACAACATGGCCTCGTGGATGTTTTCTGCCTTTGAAGAGAACATCCATGCGCACAGCTCTCTTGTCACCAAACGGATCCGTGCTGCCAATGACCGTATGGTTCCTAAGTTTAACACCGCGATCTTAGCTGCAACAAAAAAAGCAGCATTCTTCGGCTGTGAGCGAATAAATACTGCTTCTAATGAGCCGGTAGAGGGCGCATACCAGTGTATCATGGATCTGAAGAATCGTGGCATCGTCACTTCACAATCCCTGACCCTCTGGCCTTTTTACCCTGCCGGCAACCGTTATTATCAGATGCTGATCCAGTGCTGTGATCCATCCGGTATTCCCGGATAACACACCGGTTCTTACATTCCCTGAGCGATCTCTTTTAACGTCGCAACCAGCTGCATATCGTCAGCCGTCACCCGGATATTGGAACTGATGTTATCTCCTTCCGGTGTCGTAATCGTCATCTCAATAATACTTCCCTCACGGATGCTGTCTGTTCCAACCGCCTGTAAGAACTTTGGGAACTTCGGGTGATTGGTGGTAAAGCGATCCCAGAGGGACTTGATCTGTAATAATTTCATTGGATTGATTGCCATCTTTTTTCTCCTCTTTTCTTTATCTGTGCTTTGTGCATTCGCACTATCAAAAGAGGAACAGACAAAATATACCCTGCAAGCAGGCTGTTTTGTCTGTTTCTCTTTTGGCACTGCTCATTATTTCGCAAACTGACTATTGTACAGGTTATAGTAGAAGCCGCCTTTGGCTAAGAGTTCTTCGTGATTGCCCTGCTCGATGATATGTCCGTCTTTCATTACAAGGATGATATCTGCTTCCTGTATGGTGGACAGACGATGTGCTACGATAAAGCTCGTTCTGCCTTTCATCATCTTCGCAAATGCACTCTGGATACGCTGCCCGGTTCTTGTATCGATCGATGAGGTTGCTTCGTCGAGGATCAGCATCGGTGGAAGTGCAAGCATGACTCTCGCGATACAGAGTAACTGCTTCTGTCCCTGTGAAAGGCTTCCGCCATCTTCTCCGATCACGGTGTCATAACCATGTGGAAGTCTTGTGATAAAGCTATGTGCATGGGATGCCTTTGCTGCCGCGATCATTTCTTCTTCGGTTGCATCCGGCTTGCCCATCGTGATATTTTCACGGATCGTTCCCTGTTTTAACCAGGTCTCCTGAAGCACCATGCCATAGGAACTGCGGAGACTCTCCCTTGTCAGATGACGGATCGGTTCTCCGCTGACTAAGATCTCACCGCTGTCGGTATCATAAAAGCGCATCAGCAGATTGATCAACGTTGTCTTACCACATCCGGTCGGTCCGACGATCGCTACACGCTGTCCCGGCTTTACGTTCAGATTAAAGTCTTCGATCAGCTTACGGTCCGGTGTATAGGAAAAGTATACATGCTTCAGATCTACACTTTCATCCACCTGCTCTAATACAACTGCATCTTCATCCTCTGCAACCTCCGGCTCTTCCTCGATGATCTCAAAGATACGTGCCGCACAGGCAAGTGCATTTTGTAACTCGGTCACAACACCGGAGATCTCGTTGAAAGGCTTTGTATACTGATTCGCATAACTTAAGAAGCAGGATAACTGTCCGACACTGATACCTCCCATGATCGCAGATAACGCACCTGCTACGCCGACACCTGCATATACCAGTGAATTAATAAAACGCGTAGACGGGTTTGTGATACTTGAGAAAAAGATCGCACGCAGGGAATATTTCTCTAATCTTCCATTGATCTCATCGAACTTCTCTAATGCCTCATCTTCATGTCCGAATGCCTGTACGATCTTCTGGTTTCCGATCATCTCATCGATCAGTGCAGTCTGTTCTCCTCTTGTTACAGATTGTAACTGGAACATGGAAAATGTCTTTTTGGCAATAAAGCCGGCCACCACAAAGGAAAGCGGTGTGATCAATACAACTACCAGGGTGATCTTAACGTTTACACTTAACATAAAAAGCAGTGTTCCGATGATCGTGATCACTCCGGTAAAAAACTGCGTAAATCCCATTAAAAGGCCGTCTGCAAACTGATCGACATCTGCGATGACACGGCTTACAATATCTCCATAGGAATTACTGTCTAAGTAAGAAAGCGGCAGGTGTTCGATCTTCTCGAAGGCTTCCATACGGATATCTCTTACCACATGATAGGTCATCCGGTTATTGCAGACATTCATGATCCACTGTGCCACTGCCGTGATCAGAATGATAACCGCCATCTTTCTTAAGATCGCAAAGATCGAGGCAAAATCAACCTGTCCCTTTCCGATGATATAATCAATCGCATCTCCGGTCAGGATCGGAAGATACAGTGTCAGTACGACACTGACTGCGGCAAGTATAATGGAAAGCACCAGATAGAACCAATACTTTTTGATATAGCGTAAAACCTTTGAAAGCGTATCCTTTTGTTTTTCTCTTTTCTTATTCTGTGTCTGTGCCATTTTTACGCCTCCTTTTTCTGAAACTGTGAATAGTAGATTTCCTGATATACTTCACAATCACGAAGCAGTGATTCATGCGTACCGATTCCGGCAACCGCTCCATCGTCTAACACAACGATCTGGTCTGCATGCAGGATCGAAGCTGCACGCTGGGATACAATAAATACCGTAGGATCTGACTTCATACTGCGGATCGACTGACGAAGCTTTGCATCCGTCGCATAATCTAAGGCGGATGCGCTGTCATCTAAGATTAAGATCTCCGGCTGTTTTACGAGTGCTCTTGCGATCGTAAGACGCTGTTTCTGACCACCGGAGAAGTTGCGTCCTCCCTGTTCTACCTCAGCATCTAATCTGCCATCCTTCTGTTCCACGAATTCGGATGCCTGTGCAAGTGTCATTGCCTCCCAAATCTCTTCATCTGTTGCATCCTGTTTTCCCCATTTCATATTATCGCGGATCGTTCCGGCAAACAGGACTGCCTTCTGTGGGACGATACCAATCTTATCACGCAGTCCCTCGAAGGTATACTCTCGGACATCCTGACCGTCGACGAGTACGCGTCCTTCGGACGTATCGTAAAAACGGGGGATCAGATTGATGATCGTTGACTTACCGGAACCGGTACCACCGATAATTCCGACCGTCTCTCCATGTCTGACCTTAAAGTCAATGCCACTGACCGCCGGTGCTCCACCGGACTGATAGCGCATTGCCACATTTTCAAATACAACCGCATAATCCTCGCTTTTTTCCTCTGATGATGTTACTCCAGAGCCTTCGTTCATGGTCGAATGGATCTCCATGATGCTTTCAATACGGTTTCCACAGGCAACCGATTTCGTGATCGTGATGATCAGGTTTGCCAGCTTTACCAACTCGACTAAGATCTGTGACATATAGTTGACTAACGCTACGACTTCACCCTGCGTAATATTGCCGCTCTCTACCCGAAGCGCACCGGTCCAGATCAGGACTACAATCGCAACATTGATGATAATATAGGTAACCGGATTCATCAGAGCAGAGATCCTTCCGACAAACATCTGAAGTGCGGTCAATGTCTGATTCTTCTCACGGAACTTCTCCGTTTCTTCCTTTTCCTTATGGAATGCACGGATCACACGGCTTCCTGTCAGATTTTCTCTGGTTGTCAGTAAGACATCATCGAGACCACCCTGTACCTTTTTATAAAGTGGGATACTGACTAACATAATACCGAATACCACAATAGCAAGCAACGGGATCGTCACAACGAAAATCAGTGCTGCCTTTACATCGATCGTAAATGCCATGATCATCGCACCGAATACGATGAACGGGGAACGTAAAAACAGCCGCAGTACCATGTTGACACCTGTCTGCACCTGATTGATGTCACTCGTCATCCGTGTGATCATCGTGGATGTTCCGATCTCATCCATTTCCGAATAGGACAGGCTCTGTATGTGGGAAAACAGGGCATGTCTTACCTTTGCCGCAAAGCCGACTGCTGCCTTTGCAGAAAAGTACTGTGCGGTAATGGAACAGGTCAGACCGATCACTGCAAGCAGGATCAGCATACCGCACATCTTCATAATATGTGTCCGGTCACCATTGGCAATACCGACATCAATAATGGATGCCATGACTAACGGCACAAATAATTCAAAGGAAGCCTCTAACATTTTAAAAAGTGGTGCTAACAGACTCTCCTTCTTATAGTCCTTCAGATACACGAGCAATTTTCTCATTCTTTTTTCCTCATTTACTTTCTCTTACTTCTGTATAACCCATATGGCGTACTCACCGCGTCCATCATACAACATTTTCCCATTTTTCGCAAATCTCCGCGAAAAGAAACAAGACTGCCCGGCTTTACTTCCAGACAGTCCTGTTTGATTTTATTTCCATTATTTTCCATGTAACCGCTCTAACTGTGAGGTTCTAGCGATAATCGATGAAGCATATTCCGTATAATCTCCGCTTTCTCCACGCTCTATTGCATGAGAAGATCCGTTATACACCATAAGAACCGTTCCCATGTCACCGTATTCCGTAAAAAGATCGGACAGATAATCTGCCGCTACCAGTATGTTTCCATAGGGATCATAGATGTCTGCAACTCCCAGTCTGATCATACGGTTCTTGTGATATGGTTCATTGATCTGCATCAGACCCTTGCATGCACCGTTAGAAACCCATGGTTCGCCCCAGGATTCCCTTTCCATCATTGCCATTAACAGTTCCGGTACGATCGCATACTGTTCGCCTGCCTGCACACAATAATTCCGGTACTCTTCCGGTATCCACGTATCCACATCTGCATCCGCAGCATCTAAGGTACTACCTGTCCCAAGAACTACCATACAGACCAGTAACAGGGCTGTTATGAATTTTTTCATTTCCTCACTCCTCATTTCATAAAAACAAAAATCAAGCTACAAACTCTTATATATGCAAGTATTTTCATTTTTATGACTGATTAGTCAGGGAATTTTTTTTCTTTCATATATGCAAAATTACACAATCAATAGAATTTTATTCTAATTGTTCTTTTTTTCCAGCTTCACCTGGTCTAAATATTTCTTCGTCTCTGCTACAACAACTCCGCTTAGTGCCACGATTGCAACCAGGTTCGGAAGTGCCATCAGTCCGTTAAAAATATCTGCTATCGTCCATACTGCAGATACGGTCATAAACGGTCCGATAAAGACGCAGAGGATATAAAGCCAGCGGTATCCCTTTACGATCTTTCTTTTACCGCCTACGAGATATTCCAGACAACGCTCACTGTAATAATCCCATCCGAGGATTGTGGTAAAGGCAAAAAATACCAGACATACCATCAGGATAAAGGATGCCACCTGTGGTGGAAATGGAAGTCCCATCTGAAATGCCTTCGTGGTAACTGCCACACCTTCTAAGCCCATATCCCATGCTCCGGTAATGACGATCGCAAGACCTGTCATCGTACAGATAATGATCGTATCGATAAATGTTCCAAGCATGGATACCAGTCCCTGCTTTGCCGGGCTGTCGGTCTGTGCTGCTGCTGCCGCGATCGGTGCGCTACCAAGTCCGGCTTCGTTTGAGAAAATACCACGCGCAATACCTTTTTGCATCGCAACGATCATTGCTCCGACAGCACCGCCTGCTGCTGCCCGCAGTCCGAATGCAGACTCCACGATCTCTACGATCGCAGCCGGGATTGCAGTTAAGTTTGTCAGTAAAATAATTAAAACGGTAACGACATAAGTAAGTGCCATAAATGGTACGATAACCTGTGCAACCGATGAAATCCGCTGTAAGCCACCGATAATAACAAGGGCTACACAGATCGTCAGAAGGATTCCTGCAATGATCACGGTCCAGGAATAGGTTCTGCCGAACAGATCCACCGTCCAACTATTGTCCGGATCAAAGAAATCATTGACTGCACTTGTGATACCATTGATCTGTGTAAAGGTACCGATTCCCATAAGACCTACACCTACACCGAAAAATGCGAAGATCTTACCAAGCCATTTCCAATTTTTACCCATCCCATTCTCAATATAATAAAATGGTCCGCCGATGATATGTCCGTCATCTGCCACTACACGATACTTCACCGCAAGCAGACATTCGGAATACTTTGTAACCGTTCCGACGAGTGCTGCTAACCACATCCAGAACAGTGCGCCCGGTCCTCCGGCTACCAGTGCGGTTGCAACACCGACGATATTACCGGTTCCGATCGTTGCCGACAATGCGGTACAAAGTGCTGCAAAGCTCGATACCTCGCCATGCTCGCCTGTTTTCTCATTGGCAACCATATGCCGGATTGCAAGCGGAAGCTTCGTGATCTGTAAGCCCCGTAAGCGGATCGTCATAAACACACCGACTGCTAAAATCAATACGATAAGCGGGATTCCCCAGACGAAATTGTCCACCTGTTTCAATAAATTGTTTACCTGGTCTAACATTTTTTCTCTCCTTAGTATTGTTTTCTTTTGTTGAACATACTTTTTACTGCTTTTTGGCAGTAAAAAAGAGCTGATATAACATCAGCCCTCTAAAGAGTAGAACATGCACCTGAATGCTCTGTCCTTTTGCCTGAGAGATTGGCAGCTTCCTGCCGTACACCTTCGGCGCTTCTATTTCAAAGACTCTCCAGAGTTCGACTGGTTCTGATACGAACCAACGAATAATAGCCTATCACGATTTCTCCAAAGAATCAATGCATACTTCGCTTTTTTGTGCAAAATACCTCTTTTTCGTAATTTTCACAATTCAGTTCATAGAAGCCCTGCGGGAAGCCGCATACCGGACACTGCTAAGGGGCAACCAGCAGTGTCTCCTTTTCCTGCCTGCCGCCTTCCGTACCCTGCTCCTCTTTTAACCTTTTTAAGAGCTTTATGGATTTTTTGTCCTGCAAGAATTTCTCCACCGCAGGGTCTTTAATCGGATTGACGGCTGCCCATTCCTTCGTATCCCCCTGCTTTGCAGCCTCTGCCCGGTTATGGCTTAAAAACCGTGCAAGCTGGTATGCATCAATCCAGATCTCACTACAGCCCTCCTTTTGTGACTCATCAAAAATCAACTGGATACCGAAATGCAGATGCACCTCATCGATATTATTTACATTTTCCGTGGAACTGTATCCGGTGTGTCCCATATACCCGATCACACTTCCTGCGGTTACTACGCTTCCAACCGCAAGATCCTTCGCATACGGATAATTCTGCCGCAGGTGTGCATAGTAGTAATAACGTCTGCCATCGAAACTGCGGATACCGATCCTCCAGCCGCCATAGCGGTTCCAGCCAAGTGCTTCCACATAGCCGCTTTCGACTGCAATCACCGGTGTTCCGATCTGTCCGAGCATATCATGCCCAAGATGTTCTCTTTTATATCCAAAGGTACGGGATGCCCCAAAGTCATCGTAATCCCGGTATTCAAAGCCCTTTGCGATCGGTGAATATGCCTTTAATCCATAACAGGTTTCCCATGTCTTTTTCCCCGCTTCATCCACCTTCTGTATCTCATATTCCCCGATATATCCACCAAGAACTGCCGTGTATGCTTCCTTATAATAAGAGTAATACTTCAGATCTGCCGCAAGCTTTTCCATCGTAAGCGACGCTTCCGCTTCTTTTGACTCATCTAGTCCGGTCAGCTTTTGTATCGTCTGATCCATGTCCCGCAGGGCTGACTGCGGGAATTCACCTCCGGTTTTTGCCGCCGTATATGCCAGAAGTTCGATCCAGTCTAACGGATGCTTTGTCGCATGGGAACAGATATCTGCTTCCATTGCCTTGCAAAGTGCCTCATAGGACACCTTAAAATCCACCCATTTGATATAGGCATTACTGCTTGCTGTACGCGCCATTTCCTCTTCTTTGCTTCTAGTTCCCGCAAACAGGAACAAAGCGAAGATCCCAAGGCATACAACGATTGCCTGCAAAAACAAACGTATGCTTCGTGCACTCCTGCAATCAAGCTTTTTATGATGTAAAAAAACTGCACGCTGCGACCATCCGGTATGTGATGTTGTCACTGCGTGCAATTTATTTATCTGCAAATTATTTTCCTGCTTCAACGCTTCCATCCACACACATCTTTTTCTAATGTATATGATATGTGGTATGGAAAAATGTATCTTCCTAGATATTCTCACCTACAAGCTCCATGATGCGGGTAAGCTCTGCACCCTCTACCGGAGCTTCTTCCAGATTGGTATGCTTTCCTTCCTGATCTACGCATCCTAAGCGCAGCTTCTTCTCTCCCGGAAGCTGTTCGATCGTATAATAACCTGCCTTCTGTTCCTTCGGATTCCAGGTAATGTAGACACGTACACAATATGGGGAAATCGGCTGTCCTGCCGGCATATCGATACGGATCAGTAACAGTGTCTCACTGATCGTCAGTGCCATGACACCAAACTGCTTCTTCTGATATGGACTGTTTTCCTTGAAGCCCTTGCGGAATAATTCTTCTACAGCCTCTTCCTTCTGATCACAGATACTGTTTACAAAGCTCTCGCCCTCTGTATAAAGACGCTGCGGCAGTACCCCGAACTCGATCTGGTTTCTCATGTACTGTACATACTGCTCCGGAGTCAGATTCTGTCTGCGCTCCTTCATCTTTTTAGCAAGCTCTTTATCTGCCTCGTGAAGCTGGCTGATCAGCTCTGTCTTTAAGATCAGATTATCTGTATATGGATTGATGACCATTCCCTTTAATCCGAACTGCTCATTTGCCACGATACTGTTACATACCGTAAACGGCATGATCATCACGGACTTCTGCTTCACCTCGTCCGGTGCCTGATCCCTGCTTGTAAAAACTGCAAGATACTGATCTCCCTCTGCACTCTTTAAAAAATATGGAACCGGCTTCTTCTCTTCATTTAACATTGCCGGCACAAAAAGTCCCGATGGACGGAGCAGATTCACGATCTTCGCTAAGTTCTCCTTCGTGCGTTCCTGTCCATAATCCTTGATCGCCTGTTCTGCTTTCTCATTTGATATATTTGGTATTTGTCTCTTTTCCATTTTAATCTCCATTCCTACGCTGTCTTTTGTGCATATCAACTATGCAGACTGTAGTTATATTCTACCATCTCTGTGACTTGAATGCTATCTTTTTTTCGATTATTCCCGTTTTTCACTGCAAGATAAGAATTGCGGATTCACGGATTATAAGGTAAAATAGGCAAAGAAAACAGCAATAGAAATGAGGATCAACATGAAAAAAGGACAGGTATTCGAAGGAGTGGTTGCATATACAGACTTTCCCAACAAAGGTGTGGTGGAAGTTGAAAATGAAACACGCTCCGTCATTGTAAAAAATACAATTCCCGGACAAACGGTTTCTTTTTCCGTAAATAAACTCCGGAAAGGAAAAGCGGAAGGAAGACTTCTTGAAATCCTAGAAAAAGCTCCGGCAGAATTGGATACTCCATACTGTGAGCACTTTCGAAGCTGTGGCGGTTGCACTTATCAGAGTCTCCCATATGAAGAACAGCTTGCGTTAAAGTCCACCCAGGTACAAAAGCTTTTAGCACCGGTGATCACGAACTGGTCCGATACACTTTTTGAAGGTATCAAACCAAGCCCGAACCAGTTTTCTTACCGCAATAAAATGGAGTTTACCTTTGGCGATGCCTATAAGGATGGCCCGCTTGCACTCGGTATGCACAAGCGTGGCAGCTTCTATGATATTGTCCCGGTCAGTGGCTGTCAGATCGTAGATGAGGATTACCGGAAGATCTTAGCCTTTGTGCAGGAATACTTTGACACACATAAAATCCCATTTTACCATAGACTGCGCCATACCGGCTATCTGCGTCATCTTCTGGTGCGGAAGGCTGTAAAAACCGGTGAGATCTTAATCGATCTTGTCACTGCTTCCGAATCGGAGCTTCCGGAAAATACCCCTGACGAACAGACATTACTAGACGGTATGACAAAGGGATTATTGGCACTTGATTATACCGGCAAGGTCACCGGAATCCTTCATACCAGAAACACCGGTGTTGCAGATACGATTGCAAATGAAGGCACAGATATCTTATACGGTCAGGATTACTTTTTCGAGGAGCTTCTCGGTCTGAAGTTTAAGATCTCTCCGTTCTCCTTCTTCCAGACGAATTCCCTCGGTGCGGAAGTTCTCTATGAGACTGCCCGCGACTATATCGGAAGTTCCTTAGATGACAATGCCGATCAGGTCGTATTCGATCTCTACAGTGGTACCGGAACGATCGCACAGATGCTCTCTCCGGTTGCCAAAAAGGTCGTCGGTGTCGAGATCATCGAAGAAGCGGTAGAAGCTGCAAAGGAGAATGCCGTTTTAAACGGATTAACGAACTGTGAGTTCATCGCCGGAGATGTCTTAAAGGTCTTAGATGAGATTGCTGAGAAGCCGGACTTTATCGTACTTGATCCGCCAAGAGACGGTATCCATCCAAAGGCGTTAGAGAAGATCATCCGCTATGGCGTAAAGCGCATGGTCTATATCTCCTGCAAGCCAACCTCACTTGCGCGCGACCTTGAGACCTTACAGGCAAGAGGCTACGAGGTAAAGCGTGTGTGCTGTGTGGACATGTTCCCAGGTACGGTACATGTAGAGACAGTTGTTCTTTTATCCCAAAGCAATGATTTATAGATATTGATTTCGATGATACGGGATGAGGGTAAAGTGATCATTATTTTGAAAAGGGACAAAAATAATGTCAAAGTATAAGTATTTATTATGGGACATTGACGATACAATTCTTGATTTTAAGACTGCAGAAAAAACAGCTATTCAAAGCTTGTTCGAAAAATATCAGCTAGGTATTTGTACAGATGAAATGCTGCATCGATATTCTCTGATCAACAAGCGGTATTGGCAGGCACTTGAGCGGGGTGAAATGTCAAAAGAAGCTATTTTAACAGGCAGGTTTAAAGAATTCTTTTCATCTGAAGGACTTGATGATAGTATAGCCTTGGATTTCAATAATGACTATCAGTTGACCCTTGGAGATACTATCATATTTCATGATGATGCCAAAAACATCCTTTTAGATATGAAAAAAAGATATAAGCTTGTGGCTGTAACAAACGGAACTGCTGTTGCACAGGAAAAAAAAATAGTAAATTCCGGTTTATCAGACATAATGGATGCAGTGTTTATTTCTGAAAAAGTTGGCTATGAAAAGCCGAATTCCGCTTTTTTCACCGCAGTTTTTGATGAACTTAGAATTACTGATTTATCAGAAGTCCTGATTATCGGAGATTCGCTTTCGAGTGATATTCAAGGAGGTATTCATGCCGGAATAGATACCTGTTGGTACAACCCTGGTAATACTCCCAACACAAGTGACTTGAATCCAACCTACATTATAAGTGACCTGCACGAACTGACAGATATTTTATAATCGCAATCAATGCACTTAACAGCGTTCCGACTAAATACTTTTATAAACTGATACAAAAGCCCCTCCGCCGGATTCCGGTGGAGGGGCTTCTCATTCCTATTCCATTAGTCCTCTGTTGTCTCGTCCTCGTCTTCATCATCGAAGAAATCATCTTCGAAGTCGTCATCGAAATCATCTTCGAAATCGTCCAGATAATCCGGTGCGAAGAAACGATATAAACCATATGCTGCTGCGGCAACAACAGCGATCACGCCAACGATTGCAAGAATGATACAAACAGGTGATTTTTTCTTTTCCATCTCTTCCTTCTCCTTCTTGTTCAATAACTCAGAAACCTTTGAAACATTTGCTGAAAGCAAATCACGTAATTCATCTACTTTATTCATGTATTTCCTCTCCTTTACACAAATTATTCGTACACTTTGAATTTATAAATAGTATAACACATTCCATGCGCTTCTACTATAAAAAAATACAATTTCATAAAAAATTTATATCTTTTTAGAGCTTCTGAAGCTTTGCAAAAGAAGCAAACATCTTCTTTACCCCTGCCCCGTCAAATTCCACGGTAACCTCATAATCCCTGCCGCCTTCCACGATCTGTTTTACCGTGCCTTCACCGAACTTTATATGCTTTACACGGTCCCCGGCAGCATAATCTAAGGCTGCCTTACTGGCTGTTCCGGTGAAGTTTTTCGCCTGAAAGGCATCCGGCACACCCACTCTTGTCATCGCCACCGGCTTGGAACGGAATGCCTTTTTCGCAAGCTGGCTGACAGACGGCTGATAACTCTCCGGCTCTCTCTCCTTGCGGATCTCCCCTGCAAGAAGCTCTCTTGGGATCTCTTTTACAAAGCGGGATACTTTATTGTACTGCGTCTCGCCACGGATCATACGCTGTCTTGCACAGCTGATCGAGAGCCGTTCCTTGGCTCTCGTAATACCAACATAACAGAGCCGCCGCTCCTCTTCGATCTCTTCTGCGGAATTATCCGAACAGATGGACATATAGCTTGGGAAAAGTCCGTCTTCCATACCCGCTAAATAGACCTGCGGGAACTCTAAGCCCTTTGCACTATGCAAGGTCATAAGAACCACATAGTTCTGCTCATCGTCCACCGAATCGATGTCTTCCACCAGTGCGACTTCCTCTAAAAAACCGCTTAACGATGCCGGTTCTCCCGCATCCTCTGCCTCTGTTTCATATGCCACGACCTTCGAGATCAACTCATCGATATTCTGGATACGCTGCTCTGCTTCTTCCGTATTCTCTGCTTCTAATTCTGCGACATAACCGGTCTCATCAATAATCTCCTGCAACAGTTCCGAGATACTGATGAATTCCAGCTTACTTCGCATTGTCTGGATAAAGGTAACAAACGGCCGGATCTTAGCTGCTGCCCTGCCAAGTGACGGAATATCCCCCGCCATCTTAAGTGCCGTATAAAAGCTGATATTCTCCTGGACCGCATAATCCTGTACACGCGTCAGTGTCGTCGCACCGATCCCGCGCTTTGGTACATTGATGATCCTTCGTACCGCAAGATCGTCTCTCGCGTTATCGATCGTCTTCAGATACGCAAGCAGATCCTTGATCTCCTTTCTGGCATAGAAGTTCACTCCACCAACGATCTTATATGGGATATTGGAACGGATAAACCGCTCCTCGAATAAACGGGACTGTGCATTGGTACGGTATAATACCGCACAGTTGCGGTACTCATATACGCCTTCTTTGACCTTCGACATGATGTCCCGCGCCACATAATCCGCTTCATCATATCCGGTCTCAAACTGATGAAAAGCAATCTTCTCTCCCGTATCATTATCCGTCCACAGACGCTTCGCTTTTCTTCCCTGATTATTGGCGATCACACCGTTTGCAGCATCTAAGATATTCTGCGTGGAACGGTAGTTCTGCTCTAGCTTGATCGTCTTCGCATCCGGAAATTCCTTTTCAAAGTTTAAGATATTATAGATATTCGCACCGCGGAACTTATAGATCGACTGGTCATCATCACCAACGACACAAAGATTCCGGTACTTTCCGGCTAAGAGCTTGATCAGCATAAACTGCGCCGTATTCGTATCCTGATACTCATCAACCATGATATAGCGGAAACGCTCCTGATAATAGTCTAAGACCTCTGCATCCGCCTGAAACAGTTCCACGGTCTTTACGATCAGATCATCAAAGTCTAATGCATTGTTTTTCCGCAGGTTCTCCTGATATTCCCGGTATACCTCCGCCTGCTTCATCTTCGTAAAATCACCCTGTGCACGCAGTGTATACGCCTCCGGACTGATCAGTTCATCCTTCGCAGAAGAGATCACGCTTAAAAAGGTGCGTTCCTTGTAGATCTTCGTATCAATATTCAGCCGCTTGCATATGTCCTTCATCAAAGACTTCTGATCGTCTGCATCATAGATCGTAAAATTCGTATCAAAGCCGATCCGGTCAATATGACGTCGTAAAATACGGACACAGGTCGAATGAAAGGTCGATACCCAGATGCTCTCCGATCCGTAACCTACCATATCATCAATACGCTCACGCATCTCCCCTGCTGCCTTATTCGTAAAGGTGATCGCCATAATATTATAGGGATTCACACCCACTTCTTCGATCAGATAGGCAGTCCGGTGCGTCAGCACTCTTGTCTTACCGGAACCTGCCCCTGCTAAGATCAGCAGCGGTCCCTCTGTATGAAAAACAGCTTCCTGCTGCATATCGTTCATTGTCTCATAAGATGACATTCTTCTTACCTCGTCTTTGTCTGATTGTTTCTCCGAAAAGATTCTGTATCTACCCTAACATTTTCTATAATTAGTGTCAATTCTTTTCCACAATATTTTCGAACATATTTTCGCATTTTGTAAATCAAAAGCATCTGTAATTTGCATCATCTAGTACATACATGTCAAAAACATTTATACCGGACTTGTCATCTAGTTTTAAATACTATATAATACAGAAGACAGACGTTACATTTCAGATAAAACAAACGTAGAAATTGCACCGAAACGTGTGCAGAAATGGGGATTATTATGACGATTGACACACATGATTTTCTAAACAGTATCCTTGCAAGTCTCTCACGCATTGATTACATTAAGCCGGACAGCATTCCGAACATTGATTTATATATGGATCAGATCACGACCTTTATGGACACCCAGTTAAGCAAGTCCAAACGCTACGAAGACGATAAGGTGCTCACCAAGACCATGATCAATAACTATGCCAAGAATAATCTTCTCCCACCGCCGGTGAAGAAGAAATATTCCAAGGAACATGTGCTGACACTGATCTTCATCTATTATTTTAAAAACATCTTAAGCATCAGTGACATCCAGAGCATCCTGCATCCGCTGACAGAAAAATACTTTGCATCAGATTCCGATATCGACCTGACTGCGATCTATGAAGAAGTCTTTAGTCTTGAAAGCGATGAAGTGAAAAATCTGATGAAGGACATCACGAAAAAGTTTAATACCAGCTTCGAGCAGACCTTCTTAGATGCACCGGAGGAGGAGCAGGAATTCTTACACACCTTCTCCTTTATCTGTATGTTAAGCTTTGATGTATTTGTGAAAAAGATGCTGATTGAAAAGATCATCGATGAAGTAAATGCAAGGGAAGCAGAAAAGAAAGCCACGGAAAAGGCTGAGAAAAAATCTGCAGAGCACGAGAAAAAAACAGAAAAATAAGGAACACAAAAAGGAACGATCAGATTCTTCTAAAATATAAATCGTTCCTTTTCCATTGCATGACCTATTCTCCGTCTGGTCTTACATTCGTTCTTGCAAATACCATGTCATATCCGTCACAGCCATAATTCAGGGAACGGTTGACTCTGCTGATCGTTGCTGTCGATGCTCCGGTCTTCTCCGCTATATCCAGATATGTCTTCTGCTCTCTTAACATCTTCGCAACTTCATAACGCTGCGAGAAAGCCAGTAACTCATTTACGGTGCATACATCCTCGAAAAACTTGTAACATTCCTCTTTATTCTCAAGGCTTAAGATTGCATCAAACAAATGATCTACTGCTTCTGTTCTGACATTCTTACTCATATGCCTGTCTCCTTTTCCATTGATATTAAAATTTTAACATATTAAAGTATGAAAGTAAATATTTTCTTTTTCAATTCCTGTTTTTTCTATACACTCTTTTTTCCCTTTTTCATAAAATAAACCAAAAGTTTTGAACTGGAATCCACATGAAAAAAAGATCCTTACAAAAAATCGGTGTGTTTACCCTGCTTGGTGCTTCGATGCTCCTGCTTTTTGCCGGCATCACTGCCTGCAAGAAGAAAACAGCCGATCCCACAACACCTGTTACCCTCAACGAAGTTGCACATTCTATCTTCTATGCTCCGATGTATGTTGCGATGGAAAACGGTTATTTTTCCGAGGAAGGCATTGATCTGACACTTGTGACCGGCTTTGGTGCCGATAAGACCATGACCGCCGTTGTCTCCGGCGATGCCGACATCGGCTTTATGGGAACGGAAGCAAGTATCTATGCTTATGCCGAAGGTGCCAAAGACTATGTGATCAACTTCGCCCAGCTTACCCAGCGTGCCGGCAACTTTCTGGTTGCAAGAGAACCAAATGATTCCTTTGACTGGAATACGCTAAAGGACACCGATGTGCTTGGTGGAAGAGCCGGTGGCACACCGGAGATGGTCTTCGAATACATCTTAAAGCAAAAGTGCATCGACCCGGCCAAGGATCTTCGGATCGATCAGAGCATTGACTTTGGTTCTACTGCTGCCGCTTTTTCCGGTGGTCAGGGCGATTATACGATCGAATTCGAGCCGGGTGCAACTGCACTTGAAAAAGAAGGTGCCGGATACGTCGTTGCTTCTCTTGGGGTAGAATCCGGTTATCTGCCATATACCGCCTTCTCTGCGAAAAAGAGTTATATGGAAAAGAATCCAAAGGTCATCGAGGCCTTCACAAAGGCACTGCAAAAGGGTATGGAATATACTTCCAAACACACACCTGCCGAAATCGCTGCTGTGATCCAGCCACAATTTAAAGACACAGATCTTGAGACGATCACAACGATTGTTACCAGATATTACGATCAGGATACCTGGAAAACCGATCTGATCCTGACAAAAGACAGCTATGAACTGATGACCGGTATCCTAAAAGATGCCGGTGTATTAGATACCGATGTCCCTTATGAGAAGCTCGTAACAACCGAGTATGCAAAAGAAGCCCTAAAAAAATAAAGTGTGCGCTTGATTGCTTGCTTTTCCTATACAGCAAACAAAACGTCCTGTCATGTATCCGGACACTCCATACGATACATTGCAGGACGTTCTTTTAAAACAGACTGAAAATTCCCACACTTCCGATCATCATTAAGACACCGGCAAGTAAAACTCCAAGCATAACTGCTGCCACACTCGACTTAAAATCCATATCGAGGATACTTGCAGCTAAGGTTCCGGTCCATGCTCCGGTTCCCGGAACCGGGATGCCGACAAAAAGAAGCAATGCTAAAAACAATCCTCTTCCAGCCTTTGCCTGTAACTTCTGACCGCCCTTTTCTCCTTTTTCCAGACACCAGCTAAACGGCTTTCCGATCACCGGCTTATCTGCGCCCCAGATCAGTACCTTTCTTGCGAAAAGATAGATGATCGGAACCGGAAGCATATTACCAATGATGCTGATAATATAAGACGGAAGGATCGGCAGATTCATCGTTGGAAGCTGTGAAATCGGAATGGCACCACGAAGCTCCACAAGCGGAACCATCGATACCAGAAATACCAGTAAATATTTTTTTAACATCGGATAACAATACCTTTCTATGTTCTTATTCTATACAATAGCCAAAGCTTTCTTACGCAAGATAGTTCTTCAAAAATGCGATCAGTGCATCCATCTCTGCATCCGTACCGATCGAAATACGAAGATAATTGCGGATACGCTCCGGATGCGTAAAGTGGCGGACATAAATATTCTGCTCTCTGAGTGCACCCATCAGTTCTTCTGCGGAAACCTTTGGATGGGAAGCGAAGATAAAGTTACTCTTCGAATCGCCAAACACAAATCCGAGTGCTGCTAATTCCTTCTTCGTCCGTTCTCTGGTTGCAATAATCTTATTCCGTGTCTCATCAAAATATGCCCGGTCTGCCAATGCTGCTGCACCTGCTGCAAGCGTAAGCTGATTCATCGTATAGGAATTAAAGGAATACTTCACATCATTCATATAACGGATCAGCTTGGGCTGTGCCATGGCATATCCGATACGCATTCCTGCAAGGGAACGGGACTTCGAGAACGTCTGTACCACGATCAGATTGTCGTACTTTTCGATCAAAGGCAATGCAGATACTCCGCCAAAATCAATATATGCTTCATCCACAACCACGATCACATCCGGATTCGCCTGAATGATATCCTCGATCTCGGAAAGCTCCATGATAATACCTGTCGGCGCATTCGGATTCGGGAAGATCACACCTCCGTTTTCCTTGTAATAATCACTCTTATTGATCGTAAAATCATCATTAAGCGGCTGTACCTCATATGGAACCCGGAATTCATCTGCCCACACATCATAAAACGAATAGGTAATATCCGGGAAAAAGATTGGCTTATCTGAGTTAAAGAAGGTCAGATAGATCATCGCAAGTACATCATCCGATCCAACACCTACAAAGATATTCTCCGGCTTTAAACCATACTCTGCTGCTAATGCATCCACTAAGATCTTTGCCGTCGGGTCCGGATATAATCTTAACCGGTCTGTGTCAAAGCTTTTGATCGCATCGACAACACCCGGTGCAGGTGGATACGGATTCTCATTGGTATTTAACTTTATCATATCTGGCTGATTCGGCTGTTCACCCGGTACATACGGAACAACCTTTCGTATATTTTTCTCCCAAGCTTTCATTTACATTCAAACCTGTGTTTTACACACTTTTCCTTTCCTATACTATTCACAACTTTACTACATTTATCCGGTAAAGTAAAGAATAAGCACACAGTTTTTCGCTGTGTGCTTATCTGTGCTTCGTATGTATTTACTGATTTACCGCATCGATAAAACGTGCAAAACCGGCACGTCCTGCTTCGTCACATTTGTATACGCCGGCATCCTTTAATACCTCACAAAAGACCAGTCCGATCTCCTTGTGTAAAATATCATCGATATTATCCGGTGTAATGTTCTCATACTTTGGAAGGAACTCTTCTACCCAGTCTGCATGCTTTTCAAGTGCAGGATTACTTCTTAAGTCATCTCCGTTTAAGACGGCTTCCTTTAATGCTGCCATCTCATCCTTTAATCTTGCCGGAAGAACTGCTAATCCCATAACCTCGATCAGTCCGATGTTCTCTTTTTTGATATGGTGCAACTTTGCATGTGGATGATAGACTCCAAGCGGATGCTCTGCCGTTGTAATGTTATTCCGAAGTACCAGATCAAGTTCAAATGCATCGCCACGTTTTCTTGCGATCGGTGTGATCGTATTGTGCGGCTCTCCATCCGTCTCGGCATAGACAAAGGACTGTTCATCCGTATAACCACGCCAGCAGGTCAGGATCTTGTCTGCAAGTTCGATCAGTCTGTCTGTATCTGCTCCGCTTAAGCGGATTACGGACATCGGCCATTTTACGATTCCTGCCTTGATATCTTCGAATCCTGCAAATGTAACTTCCTTTTCGATCGGAGCCTTTGCCATTGCAAATTCATAATGACCGCCCTGGAAGTGATCGTGGCTTAAGATCGATCCACCTACGATCGGCAGATCGGCATTTGATCCGACAAAGTAATGTGGGAACTGTTTTACAAAGTCAAGCAGCTTTCCAAAGGTCGCACGCTCGATCTTCATCGGTGTATGCTTCGCATTAAACACGATACAATGCTCATTATAGTAGACATACGGGGAATACTGCATAAACCAGTCACTGTGATTGATCGTCACCGGAATAATTCTGTGATTCTGTCTTGCCGGATGATTGATCCGTCCTGCATATCCCTCATTCTCCTTACACAGCAGGCACTTCGGATAACCGCTCTGCTTTGCAAGCTTTGCTGCTGCAATCGCCTTCGGGTCTTTCTCAGGCTTAGAAAGATTGATCGTAATATCTAAGTCACCGTACTCGGTATCTGCCGTCCACTTCAGATCCTTTTTCACACGATACCGTCTGATATAATCACTGTCACGGCTTAACTTATAAAAATAATCGGTAGCATCAACCGGATTCTTCTCGTATAACCGGTAAAACTTTTTCCGTACATCCGATGGACGCTCCACGAGTAATCCCATGATCTTCGTATCAAAAAGATCCCGGTATACCACGCTGTTTTCTTCGATCAGTTCATGCTCACAGGCATAATCCAAAAGATCCTTTAAGATGCCCTCTAAGGCATCCTCTGCCTGCTGCTGATCCATCTTCGGTCTGTCTGCCCAGCTGCTTTCGATCTCTTCCTCAATCTCATCTAGAGCAAAAAGCTCTAACAGACGGTTGATCGTATAGCGTCTGTCCTCCGGCTCGATCAGTCCGGTAGCTTCTGCATAATCCGTCAGTGCTAAAATAGACTCCTGTACCATAATGCTCCACCTTCTTTCTATAATCTTACCGGACCGTCACCGATCTCTACTACATAGAAATCAGCCGCGTAACCGATCTTTGCTTCATATGCTGCTCCAACCTTTGCAATAAAGTTATCGACTGCATCATCTTCTACGATACTTACGGTACAGCCACCAAAGCCTGCACCGGTCATACGTGAACCGATCACGCCCTCTACCTTCCATGCTTCCTCCACTAAGGTATCCAGTTCCACACCGGTTACCTCGTAATCATCACGCAGGGATACATGGGATTCATTCATCAGCTTTCCAAACTTTGTAATATCATTCTGTTTTAAGGCATCTACTGCCTGGATCGTTCTCTGGTTCTCATAGACGGCATGCTTTGCACGTTTTCTGCATACTTCATCGGTAATGGCATCCTGATGCTCTTCGAATTCTTCGATTGTAAGATCACCAAGACTGTTAATATCGATCACTTCCTGAAGCTGTGCAAGTGCCTTTTCGCATTCACTGCGTCTCTCATTATACTTTGAATCACCCAGTCCACGCTTTTTATTGCTGCATGAGATTACGATCTTTGCATTTTTCAAGCGGATCGGTGCATACTCAAACTGTAAGGTTGCAGTATCTAAGAAAATTGCATGCTCTGCCTTTCCCATTGCGATTGCAAACTGATCCATGATACCACAGTTGACACCGTTGAACTTGTTCTCGGAATACTGACCGATCAGTGCCAGATCCTGATTCGTCACTTCAAAACCGAACAGATCCCGTAAAATAAATCCTGTTAATACCTCTACGGAAGCGGAAGAAGATAATCCGGAACCATTTGGGATATTTCCAAATAACAGCAGATCGAATCCGCTATCCGGCTGCATGCCCTTCTCCTGGAACGCCCAGATCACTCCCTTTGGATAATTCGTCCAGTCTGCTTCCTTCTCCGGCTTTAATCCCTCAATGGATGACTCTAATACGCCAAGCTGCTCAAAGTTCATGGAATAAAAACGAAGCTTGTTATCCGTACGTTTTCTGGCAATTCCATAGGTACCGATCGTCAATGCACATGGGAAAACATGTCCTCCGTTATAATCGGTATGCTCACCGATCAGATTCACACGTCCCGGTGCAAAATAGGCACGGATATCGCCTCCTTTGCCAAACAGCTCCTCGAACTTCTCAATTAACCTCTTTTCCATACAGCTTCTCCTTTCTTACCCACCGTTTCTGCAACATGATTGCAAATTTATCTTTATTTACATTATACTTCGTATCTTGATATTTTCAATAAGTCAGCCTGTGTTAGCAACATTTCAGAAATACATTTGCAACATTTTTACATGTTATGGAATAACTAGCGGAAGAAGCCGATTGCCTCCTTTAACTGCTCTGCAATCTCGTCTAAGCTCTTCGCAGAAGCTGCCAGTCCGCTGATATTCGAATCCAGATCCTGCATCGATGCATTCGTCTCCTGCGTCGAAGCTGCATTCTCCTCCGAAATCGCAGAAAGATTACTTACGACATCATTGACACGGTTCTTTGATTCATCACAGACATCTGCACGCTCTTTTACCTTGGCAATATCCTGCTCCGTAGTGATGATGCGCTCATTGACGATCCGGAACTTCTCTCTTGTCTCCTGTAACTTCTCCTGCTGTTCTGCGGTAAGACTTGATACATTACCCATGATCTCTACCATCTCTTCCGACTCCTGGATCAGGGTGTTGATAATCTCTTCAATACTTGCAGCGGATTCACTCGACTGTTCCGCTAACTTCTTGATCTCATCTGCTACCACTGCAAATCCCTTTCCGGCTTCTCCGGCACGGGCTGCTTCAATGTTTGCATTCAGACTGAGCAGATTCGTCTGGGATGCAATATTTGTGATCAGTTCCGTTGCATCCTTGATCTTTTGTACCGAATCGTAGGTCTTCTGGATCTGTCCTGCAACCTGTCTGATCGCGGTCGTAGTCTGGTCATTGGACGCATTTAATTCCTGCATGATATCTGCGGAGTTCTGACCTGCCTGCTTCATCTCCTGTGACAGATTCCGGATCTGTTCTAGTTCTTCATTCATCTTGCCAAGCACTTCATCCATCGTCTCGACTTCTCTGGTTGCATTCTCAATCTCTTCCGCCTGTGAAACAGCTCCCTTTGAGATTCCATCCACTGCCTGACTGATGCCATCCGATACCTGGTTACTACGTGCTGCCATCTCATTAACATTATGACCTGCGGTTGCGATCTGGTCGGAGGATGATTTAATCTCACCAACAATATGATCCATCGATTTTTGCAGATGCTCCATGCTTCGTCCCAGTTCTCCCATCTCATCCGGCATTGCTAAGACATCCTGACTTACTTCAAACTGTAAGTCACCATCTGCAAACTTCGTCAGATTATCACTGACACTCTGGATCGGCTTTAAGATTCTTCTTGCTGCCCTGCGGCTTAAAATAATACAGATAATACACATCAATACCGTAATGGCACTCTGAATATAAATATTCTGATAGTAGATTCCCCGGATATAACCGTTGGCATATGCCTTTGCTTCCTCAATATCATCTACATAATTACCGGTTGTTACCACCCAGTTCCATTTATCAAAGCCCTGGGAGTATGCAATCTTTGGAGCAACCGTCTTTCCATCCGACTTGGTAAAATAGAATTCATTGTATCCACCGCCTTCGGATGCACTCTTTAAAATATTCTGGATGATCATGACACCATTCTGATCCTCTAAGTTCTTACGGTTCGTACCTTCCTTATCCGTTAGAATCGGATGCATGACCAGATTATAATCCGTATCATCGATCCAGAAGTAACCGTCTCCGATACCGTCTCCGTCAAGGTCTTCGCCATAACGCATACCACGTACGACTTCCTTGGCGCTTTCCTTTGCTTCTTCCTCGGTCATCTCCCCTTTATCCGCCATATCTGAATAAGTCTGTAAAACAGAAACGGCTGTCTCTACCTGCGCCTTGATCTGATCATTATACCCCTGATCTGCCGCATCTTCATATTCCCTCATAGCAATATTCTGCATCCGCAGCATTCCACTGATACCGACTCCTCCGATCGTCATCACACCAACCATGGACATGCCTACACACACCAGCAGAACCATCTTCCTTACAGACATTCTCTTTTTTCCTTTTTCACTCTTTGTGTCTTTCTTCATCTTTCTATTCCTCCCACTTCACATAACTGCCATGAAATCCATGCAGACATGCTGCATTTCAAATAAAATAAAGTGTGCGCTTGCCGCACACTCTCGCGCCAGAGCGGATGCATCGCATAATCTTCCACTCCGCGAGGTGCGCATCTTGCGATCAAGCATACGTGCTTGATTACTTACTTTTACTGTATAGGAATTCCAACGGAATTTCCTATACAGTAAAACAGTATGTGATATTGTACAATCGTCCGCATATCACAGACATCTGTATTATACCACATACTGTTTTTGATGTATATTTTTTGACCTTCTCTTAAGAAAATCTTATAATTTTAGGATTCTGTTAATGCCTTATAATCACTCTCTGCTTTTTCAAGATCCGCATAATTCGATACATAGGCCTTTGCCATGTCAGACAATCCATCATAAGCACTTCTCGCCGCTTCGATTCCTGCCTTACTGTCCTTCGTAACCGTACCAAGCCCTGCGATCTGATTAATCACTGCCTGCGCCTGCATCTGCGCATCCGTCTGTGCCTGCTGTTCTGCTGCCTGCTGCTGTAACTGTGCATAGGCTGCTTCTGCTGCGGTAAGGATGTCCAGATTCTTGACATAGCTCTTTGCCGTGTCATCTAAGGCATCATAGGAAGCTCTGGCTGCTGTGATCGCCGGTTCACTTTCTATGGTTACGTCTCCGATCGCTTTAATAGCTGCATCCGTTGCCGCTGCCGCATCTTGTGCGATTCCTTTGGCACTCTCTGTTCCCGGAAGCTCATAGACAAGGACCGGATAGCCCGCTTCGATATTTTCAAATATCGTCTTTGCCACACTTGCCGGAAGGTTCACACAACCATGGGAACCATTCCGCTTATAGATACTGCCACCAAAGTCACTTCTCCAGGTTGCATCATGCATTCCGACATCATTACAATATGGCATCCAGTAAGTCACCTTGGATTCATATCCCGGTCCACGAAGTGTTGCATCCTTCTGCTTATAAGTTACTGCATAGGCACCAACCGGTGTATTATGCCCCTTTGAAATATCACCCGATACAAAATCAGAATCTACCAACAGGGAACCGTTCTTATAAAAGTACAGATGCTGTGCCGTAAGATTGATCTCTACATAGGTATTGCCGTAATCATGCTCTCCGTGACTGTTTGCCGTCTGTGCATAAACCGGCTCACGCTCTACATCCTCTCCGGCTTCAAGATCTGCTAAGATCATCTCTTTTTCCGCATCATTATCAATCTTCCAGCCATAATCCCCTCCCTGGATGGAAACGGTCTGTCCATAGGAAGTATCTAAGGATCTTTGACGGTATACCGTATTATATTTTTTCGCCAATCCCTTGACATATTCCGCTACCGCAGCCTCATCAATGGAAACCTCTGCCTTATCATCCACAGAAAGCCAGTTATGGATCTCTTCGGCATCTAATTTTTCCACATTATCGTCCACATCATATGTAATCGTAACATTCACATACCGGTTCATCTTCTCCTGGGCTGCTACTAACTCCTTCGACTCACTGGTGATGGCAGGATCTTCATAACAGCCTTCCTCAGACAGATCTAAGCTCTCTTTTAACTCCGAAACCGCCGTTCCTGCCTCTTCGATCAGCTTATCCCGGTTGATCTGTGTTCCATATACCTCCGGAATGATCTGATAACCATCCTGCGTATACTCTGAGATCTTTGCATTTTCTGACTGTTTCTGACCTTCCTGCTTCATACAGTCTAATGCATCGATTACTGCATCTAACTTTTCTTCATCATAGGTGATCACTGCATCGGTGCTCAGATTCTGTCCCACAATCAGATAATACGGCCAAGCAAATGCATTCTGCTTTTTTAACATATCCTGCACTTCTCCATGAAAAGACGGTGCAAGATCAATATCTGCGCCTTTGATCTTCTCGGTCTGATCCTCACGCTCGTTCAGCACTAACTCATAGCCCTTCATCTCTTCCGCGATCTTCTCTTCCGTCTTTGCTGCCGATGCCCCCGATACGGACACATGATTTACCATCGTATGAAAACAAAAATGTTTCTGAAAATATACTGCAAACACCAGATACACTGCCAGCAACACAAGTAAAACAGTAAGGATACTGACTCCTGCGATCCACTTTCCGGAATGACCGGATACTTTCTCTTTTTTCATAATTTATCCTCTTTTTCTTTCTTTTCTCTGATTTCACTTTACTTATTATAGGTATGCACTTTTCTTTGTCAACCGAATCCGGAAAATGTAATATTTATTTAAAATCTTTATTGTCTAATTGCACAAACCGGCAAATAAAAGCAGATTGATTTATTAATTTTTTCCTAATTTTTTTAAAGTTCATGGAAATCCGTTGTTTCACAAAAAAGCATGTGCTATAATCCCACAAGAAACATATTCTAGTTAATATCATAGGTAAGGAAGGCGATTTTTTTGTTGCAGAAAGCAAAAAAAACAGCATTAGAACTGATCCAAAAATACAAACATGCCTGGGTGCTGCTCTACGTCTTGATCTATTTTCCATGGTTTCGTTATCTTGAGACACATGTTACCACCCAGTTTAATGTGATCCATATGAAGATCGATGATTACATTCCGTTTATTGAATATTTTATTGTCCCTTATTTATTATGGTTTGGATACGTCGCTTATGCCGTTTTGTATTTCTTTTTTAAAAATAAAAATGACTACTATAAGCTTTGTACCTTTCTGATCACAGGAATGACCATTTTTCTGATCGTTTCGACCCTCTACCCGAATGGTCAGCACTTACGGCCGCAGAGCTTTGCACACGATAATATCTTTGTGACACTCGTCCAGTGGGTATATGAAACCGATACTCCGACGAATCTGTTTCCAAGCATCCATGTGTATAATTCGCTCGGTGTCCACTTTGCGATTATGAACAGTGAATGCTTTCGTAAGAATAAGCCGGTACGGATCACATCCTTCGTGCTGATGACGAGCATTATCTTAGCAACGATGTTCTTAAAACAGCATTCCGTATTCGATGTGATTACTGCATTCTTACTTGCGATCGTCATGTACTCTTTCGTCTATGGCAAAGGCTTCGCATTCAGCAGACAGAAGTCCTTTGAAGATCTTGCACATCATATTTAATTATTTAATAAAACACCAGCGGTCGTCCGTATCTGGATCAACCGCTGGTGTTTTTGCTTCTCTATCTTCTATATAAGCTCCACTATGCAAGTGTATTTAATTCATCCATCCAGATCCGTACCGATGCATCACTCGGCATACGGAGATCTCCACGCGGAGATACGGCTACCGTTCCTACCTTCGGACCATCCGGCAGACAGGATCTCTTAAACTGCTGGGAGAAGAATCTGCGGTAAAAGGTCTTCAGCCATTTTAAGATCGTCTCTGCATCATACGTTCCCGCAAATGCATATTTTGCAAGGCGGTAGATCTTTGCCGGCGGACATCCGAAACGCATGACATAATACAGATAAAAATCATGCAGCTCATACGGTCCCACAATATCTTCTGTCTTCTGCGCGATCTTGCCATCCTCCGGTGGAAGCAGTTCCGGACTTACCGGTGTATCTAAGACATCATATAACACATCAGACAGTACCTGATCCTTACAGGTGTCCGCATAATAGCGTACCAGATGACGGACAAGGGTCTTTGGTACTGATGCATTCACACCATACATGGACATATGGTCTCCATTATAAGTTGCCCAGCCGAGTGCCAGTTCTGACATATCCCCGGTTCCGATCACCATTCCATTCTGCTTATTGGCAATATCCATCAATATCTGGGTACGTTCCCTTGCCTGTCCATTCTCGTAGGTCACATCATGGCAGCTCTCTTCCTGCCCAATATCCCGGAAATGCACACGGACAGCATCACAGATATTCACTTCCTTAAGAGTCGCCCCAAGTCCTCTTACCATACTAAGGGCATTCTCATAGGTACGGTCTGTCGTACCAAATCCCGGCATCGTCACCGCCGTGATCTTCGTCCGCTCTAACCCCAGCAGATCAAATGCACGCACGGTAACAAGCAGTGCCAGTGTAGAATCCAGCCCACCCGATATACCGATCACGGCACTCTGGCACCCGGTATGCTCTAAACGCTTTTTCAGTCCCATGGACTGGATCGCAAGGATCTCCTCACAGCGCTTGTCACGGTCATTCTTATTCCCCGGTACAAACGGTGCAGGATCTACAAAACGTGTCAGCTTTGTTTCTGTAACATCTAAGCTGAACGGAAGGTACTGATAGTCTTCCTTGGTACTGCTTACAAAGGTGGACATTCTTCTGCGTTCCGCAGACAGACGCTTTACATCCAGTTCGGTATAGATGGTCTCATTGGTAAAACGCTTCGACTCTGCGAGCATCGTTCCGTTTTCTGCGATCAGGTTGTGTCCGGAATAGACCACATCCTGCGTAGACTCTCCATCTCCGGCACTGGCATAGATATATCCGCAGATCAGTCTTGCAGACTGTCCCTCCACCAGATTCTTCCGGTAGACATCCTTGCCGGTTGTCTCGTCACTGGCAGAAAGATTCACGATCACCTGCGCTCCTGCCAGTGCATGTGCAATACTTGGCGGCTGTGGTGTCCAGATATCCTCACAGATCTCTGCTGCAACCGTAAGTTCCGGCAGCTCCGTGCAGGTAAAGATCAGATTCGTTCCCATCCAGGCATCGACCCCGTCTGCAATTGTAACCTTTTCCGGGATCTGCATACCCGGTGTAAAATATCTTGCCTCATAAAATTCATTATAATTCGGAATATGACGCTTTGGCACGAGTCCAAGAATTTTTCCCTTACAGATGGCCGCCGCCACATTGTATAACTTGCCCTGTACGGTAAACGGAAGTCCTAACCAGATCATGGCGTCTGTCTGCTTTGTTTCTTTTACAAGCCACAGCAGCTGCTTTTTGGATTCTTCTAATACAGATTCCTGCCAGAACAGATCCCCACAGGTATAACCGGAAATACAAAGTTCCGGGAAAACAATGAGCTTTGCATCTTCCTTTTCTGCCTCTTTGATCTGTGCAAGGATCCGCTTTGCATTTTCCTTCGGATCTGCCACAACAATCTTCGGTGTTGCAGCTGCTACCTTTACATATCCGTGCTTCACTGTCTTATCTCCTTTAATTCCTCGACTTCGAATTTATAATTCTTTTTACAGAAATGACACTTTACTTCAATCGGTTCATTATCTGCGATCATGTCATCGAGATCTTTTTTACTAATCGTTGCAAGTGCCTTTGCGATCCGTTCCTTCGAACAATCACAACGGAATCCGGTTTCGAGCTTATCGGTAATCTCCACACCAAGATCTCCTAAAAGCTCCTCTAAGATATTCTCCGGTGTCATGCCATCCTCTAACATCTCAGTCACAGACTTGATCTCGGAGATCTTCTCTTCTAACTTTGCAATGACTTCTTCGGAAGTATCCGGCATCAGCTGGATAATAAAGCCACCTGCCTGTTTTACCGTATTTTCTTTTGTCATCAGTACACCAAGACCGACTGCAGAAGGAACCTGCTCGCTCGTTGCAAAATAGTATGTGAGGTCTTCCGCGATCTCACCAGTCTGTAACGCTGTCTGTCCGACATACGGCTCCTTTAAGCCCATATCCTTGATCACGGTTAAGATACCGATTCCGACTGCACCACCTACATCTAACTTGCCCTGTGCATTTGCCGGAAGGTCAACCTGCGCAACCTGTGGATACCCCTTCACAAAGCCTCTGGCATCTGCGGTTACTGTCATTCCCTTTAACGGGCCGCTTCCATTGATCTGAAGTGTAAGCAGATCCTTCTCCCCCTTCATCATCGTACCCATCATTGCACCTGCACTTAACAGTCTGCCGAGTGCTGCGGTAACAACCGGGCTTGTATTATGTGCCTCTCTTGCAGTCTCTACCATCTCTCTTGATGTAATGGCAAATGCCCGGATCTGATTTGCTGCTGCTGTTGCTCTTACAATATAATCTGTCATCTTTATTCCTCTTTTCTATTCTTTGGTACATGCTTCTTTTTGCTTTCCATGTTCTCTTGCAAGGAAATATACCTTCTCACTGTCCGCACGTACCGGACCGCTGTCCGATACGTCATAGACACCCAGAAATTCCATGCCTGCCTGTGCTAACAATTCCTTGATCCGTTCGATCCGGTATGCACGCTGGAAATGTGTTTCCTCGTACTTACAGTAGAGATCGTCTTCTTCCCGGATAAACAGAGTCAGATCATACTCATTGATTTCTTCTTCCTTATCATAATAATTTTCCCAGATGAAACTGCCTTCCTCTCTGTTTTCACAGATCGTATTCTCTGCAAGCAGGTTCTCATACTTATACATTGTGTTCAGATCAAACAAAAATATTCCACCCGGATCTAAGTAATTGTTCGCCAGTGAAAACACCTGTAAAAGATCCTTGTCCTCTAAAATATAATTCATCGAATCGCACACGCTGATGATAGCCCGTACTGTTCCATAAAGTTCGAACTCCCGCATATCCTGCTGCAGATACAGGATACCATCTTCCAAGGTCTGTTCCTCCCTTGCGATCATCAGCATCTCATCCGACAGATCGATTCCGATCATATCATAACCTTCCGCTGCAAGAAGCCTTGTCATCTTCCCGGTTCCACAGCCAAGATCTAAGATGATCCCGTCTTCTATATGTTCCTTTTTCAGTTCACGCACGATATAATCCCGCCATGCTTTGTATGGAACATTGTCCATGAACATGTCATATACCTGTGCAAATCCTGTATACGCTTCCACGTTATCCTCCCACTATATGTCAGACTATGCTCTTCCGGCACACCGGATGGCACTGATATAGCACTTATCATAGTATCAACTTTCCTCTTAAAAAGCAAGCCGCACGCTTGATTATTTCGCCCCCAACCCTTATACTAAAAAGCAGTAAAACGTTTGGAGGAATTATGACTGAATACCTGAAACACTACATCACGCGAAGCATCAAAAGCGTTTACCGGAGAAAGCTCTTTTCTCCGATCATATACCTGATCCTTTTGCTGGTACTCTGGATCGCACTTCCCTTAAGTTCGATCCTCTTTCCTACGAAGATCAGCGATTCGGACAGCCTTGACGAACTTTATCAGGACAACGATCAGTATATCCGTACCACACTGACGGATCTGCATTTTACCGGATATACCCAGACACTGTTTGGGCATACCTCCGGATACTATTATTACACCATGCGGGATGATACCTGTACAATGGTACTGCTCTCTCCGCGCAGCAGTGAGGAGGGACTCCCAGAGATCAAACATATCACGGTCAATGCCAAGCTGGTACGCAGCAATGCAAGCTTTCATGAACTGCTGACAAAGATTGCTTCCGATCTGCACTGGACGACAACCGGTATTACGGAAAAGGTAAGTCCTTATACCATCAACGAACCGGGCTTCCGCCGGGTTCCGAGCATGATCCTGATCGTTGTATTTGCCGTAACCGGAATCTATTCGATCATTTCGATCCTGCTTTGTATTATCTATTACTTTTTCCCGGTACTGTCACCGCCATGCCAGCAGCTTGCACTATTTGGCAAGCCGTCCGAACTGCTCGCGCAGGCAGAGGAAGAGCTTGCGACACTGCCACAGCTTGCAACCGAGGATATGTTTATTACGGAGCATTACTTCATTGCGATCGCTTCCTCCGGAATCGCGATCGTTCCGATCCAGGAGATCATCTGGATCTACAAGCATTCCACCCTGCATAAGCTGTTCTGGTATCATTTCAGTATCTCGTATACACTGCATATCACAGCCAACAAGCACCTGTATATCCAGTGTCCGAAGAACTTAAAGTCTGATATTGACGGTATCATGGATTACCTTGCAGAAGCGAACCACAATATTCTAGTCGGTTTCAGTGAGCAAAACCGCTTAAAGGTACAGCAGATCCAGGGCAAGCCACTCCAGTTCGAAAAACTGATCTCTCTTTTAAAAAAGCGTATCTAAAAAAGTGTGCCATATAAACGGCACACTTTTTTTGCAATCCTTTTCATTTTCTATCTCCGGATATTCTCTGTTACATCAGGAAAATAATCCGGCAAAAAAGTTTTTCACGGTATCAATAATATTCGAAAAGAAGTTCTTGATCGCCGCTCCGATTCCACTGTCCGATGAGGTATCGATTCCCCAGTCTGAAAGCTTATCATAGATCGTCTGTGCCTGATTTAACAGGGTATCAACGTCAAGATTCAGATCCTTGATCTTCAGCAGCAGATCGATCAACTGGCTCTTTTCTTCATCGGATAACGACACATCAAACTGCTTACAGGCATCATCGATTGCCTGGCTGATGCTGTTCTCATCCTCTAAGGCACCTTCTGCTACCTTCTGCTTTAAATAGGCAACCATGGATTCGATCTCTTCCGAGCCTGCTCCGGTTGCACTTTCTAACTTTCCGGTCAGGACTAACTCATTTAAGGACGTATCGATATTTTCCTTCGAAAGTTCATTTCCTGTCATATCGGTATATGCCTTAAAAATTCCAACCAGTGCTGCCGTTCCGGAGATCATCTGTGGGCCTGCCACAATAATATCCGCATCTGCAATTCCTGCCGTTACCAGCGCATTCTTATACATACCTACCGTACAGTAGTTGATATTCTTCGTAGACAGGTTGATTCCGTTTCCCTTATCTCTTTTTACGATCACTACGGATGACCAGGACTTCGAGCCGATCTCAGAAGAAGCAATATAGGCATCCAGATATTGATGTTCCTCCTGATTCGTCACATAGGATACATCATAATTGCCAAGATCCTCCGGTGCGATTCCCATCAGTCCTAACACCGTATTACGCTGTTCATCGGACAGGTCTGCTCCCAGTGCCAGATATGGCTTGTCATTGCTTTCAATGACAACATTATCATCGACTTCCTCCTGCTTGTTCGTCTCTTCCTGTTTTTTATCATCCCCGGAATAGGATCCTTTTAACTCAACTGCCGGTGCATCCGCAGAAGAGGTATCCTCGGTATCCATTATCTGTGTACTCTCAATCTCCTCCGTTCCATCCGTATCACTTGCAAATGCATTGACCGGTGTAAGAACCATTGTAAGTACCAGACACAGACTGATCGATCTTCTTTTTAAGTTCTTCATCTTTTACTCCTTTCCAGACTGTAATAACATTCTTACATATGTATCTTTATTTCCCGGAAACATAAACGTAAGATTTTCTTAAGATTGATGAACATTCATCCATGCCTGAATATCCCGGTAGACCTGATCGCGGTCTGTTTCATTTAAGATCTCATGCCGGTCATTCGGATAAAGCTTCCATGTCACATCCTCGATCTTTGCTTCCGTAAACTGATGGTACACACGCTTTACTCCTTCGCCACAGTCTCCGACCGGATCATCTGCTCCCGACACAAGAAAAAGCGGCAGCGTCTTTGGGATTTTTTCAATATTTTCCATCTGATTGTCGTAATATACTGCTTCATACAGTCCCATATATCCGTTTAAGGTAAAAGAAAACGTACACTTTGGTTCGTGATAATAAAAATCTACGATCTCTTTGTCTTTGGTAAGCCAGCTGTTATCCGTCGTTTTCCCGGTCAGATCGTATTTCTTATATGGTGTACCAAAAGAAAGCTTCGTTAACAGCTTGCTGCGATGCTTCCAGCCAAAGAAAAAGGATAAAAAGCGTGCTACCCGCATGCCAAGCTTCGTCAGCTTATCCGGAACACTTCCGGTTCCCATGATGATCGCACCGGACAGTCCATCGCCATACCGGGTCAGGTATTTTCTGAGCATATAAGAACCCATACTGTGTCCCATCATAAAATATGGTACACCCGGATGATCCTTCTGTGTCATAACGCGGAGGGTGTTCATATCTTCGATCAGGACATCACTCGGATGATCCTTTGCAAAATAGCCCCAGTCCTCCGTAGATGCCACAGATTCTCCGTGACCGATATGGTCATGACCAACGACCAGATACCCCTGCTCTGTCAAAAACTCTGCAAACGGACGATACCTTTCTATAAATTCTATCATGCCATGCGTGATCTGAAGGATCGCATGATAAGAGCCATCCTCCGGCATCCAGCGGACTGCATGTACCTTTGTCTTTCCATCCTTAGATAAAAAATGAAATACTTCTTCCTTTGCCATATGAATCTCCATTCCTGCGCTGTTTTTTGCGCATATCAAGTTTGTGCGCAAGCACAAATCTTGTGTGTGAAAAATCTTATTTTTCACACTAATCTCCATTCCTGCGCTGTTTTTTGCGCATACCAAGTTTGTGTGCAAGCACAAATCTTGTGTGTGAAAAATCTTATTTTTCACACTAATCTCCATTCTTACAAATTAACGGTAACGCCGGACAATGATCTGCGGACTCTGCCGTCCCTGATAGTCATTCACCGCCATATCATAGATCATTGCCATCTCGATCCGGTTGGTTTTTCCATGTAACATCGCATCGACCTGATCTTCACCGAACTTTTCACGGAAGTAGTTAAGAAACACCTCAATGTCACCAAAATAAACAGCATCCATCTGTGAAATATGTTCCCCTGCCAAGACCAGCTTTAAAACATTCCGGTTCTTTCCAACAATACGCGCCTCGCGGATATGTATCTTCCGGTCTGCAAAAACCGGCTTGCTGTTGCCCTTTCCGCAGGGTTCTAATACTGCAAGCTGCGTGATCAGCGGAAGGGACACATAGGAGATCGGAACCGGAACATCAATACGGATCTTCTCGGTCAGGTCGTCCTCTGTCAGACTGCACTGCTCGTTCAGCCGCCTGCGGAACTCATCCACCTTCTCTTCCCCGGCAAGGGAAAGTCCTGCTGCCATTGGATGTCCCCCAAACCTGGTAAAAATATCGGCGATCTTATTCATTTCCTCATACATCGAATACTCTTCAATGGATCTGCCGGAGCCCTTTACTCCATCCTCACTTTTCGTCAGTACAAATACCGGACGGTAATAACGCTCCCGGATCCTTCCTGCAATAATTCCGGCTAAAGACTCGTGGCACTCCGGCAGGTAGACCACCATGACACGGTCTTTATCCCAGTGATGTTCCTCGATCTGTGCTACTGCAAGTTCATAGTTTTCTGTAGTCAGATTCTTACGTTCTGCATTCAGTTCGATCAGACGTCTTGCATAGCCGGATGCCACGGCATCCTCTTCACTTAACAGCAGCTCCACTGCAGCTTCTGCGGTATCTAATCTGCCACTTGCATTCATACATGGGCCAAGTACGTATCCCAGATGATAGGTGGCGATATTTTCCGGTACCAGTTCATTTTGTAAGATCAGAGCAAGCAGTCCCGGGCTTTTCGTGGTATGAATGGCTTTTAACCCTTCCTTTACCAGAATCCGGTTCTCACCGGTCAGATTCATCACATCCCCGACAGTTGCAAATGCCGCATTCTCCAAAAACTCCATCACGTCGTAATCTGTGTTCTCATATAGAATCTGCACCAGCTTAAATGCAACCACTGCTCCGCACAGTTCCTTATATGGATACGGACAGTCTGCCTGCTTGGGATTGATCACCGCATCCGCCTCCGGAATCTGGTACTGTTTTTGTCCATCCACCATTACATATGGAATATCATGGTGATCCGTTACAATCACGGTCATCTGTTTTTCCTTTGCAAGTGCGATCGCATCCCGCGCGGCAATCCCATTATCACAGGTGATGATTGTATCGATCTGATCCTCATATGCACATTCGATCAGATGCTCATTGATTCCATAGCCGTCACGCACACGATCCGGGATCGCATAATCCACATCTGCTCCGCATCTTCGTAATGCCTTCAGCAGAATATAGGTTGCATTCACACCATCAATATCATAATCACCGATAATACGGATCTTTTTTCCTTCTGCTATCTTCTCCCGGATGATCGCTGCTGCACGATCCGCATCCTTCAGAAGATGCGGATCATTCAGATGTTCTATCCCTCCATGCAGATATTCCTCGATCTGATCATCGGTGGAAATATCACGGTTTCTCATAATACGCGCGATCACAGGGTCAATGCCATGCCGTTTTCCGATCTCTGTAAAGTTTCCGCTTTTTCTTGTTTCAATCCATTTTTCCATCTTAATTCCCGGTATCCTGTCTTATCGTTTCGTATTCTACAGACATCAGTGCCAGCCCTTCCGGCGGCATCGTGCTTCCTGCCAGATCACGGTTTTTTCCTTCTAAAACCGCCGGAATCTGATCCGGTGCAATCTCACCTGTTCCGACTGCGACCAGTGTTCCTGTTAATATCCGCACCATATTCTGCAAAAATCCGTTTCCGGTGACCCAGATAACGATCTCCCGCTCCTTTTCTTCAATTCTGATCTGCTCGATCGTACGGACTGCGGACTTTTTGAATCTCCGGTTTCCGCAAAAGGAAGTAAAGTCATGTGTTCCGGTCAGATAACCTGCTGCCTGTTTCATCTTCGTAACGTCTAAGTCCTGTGTAAAAGCCGTTACAAAACGCCGTTCAAAGACATTCGGGATCTCTGAAGTCCAGATACGGTACCGGTATGTCTTTCGCACCGCACTTAATCTGCTGTGAAAACGCTCCGGTACCTTTTCCACTGTGAGCACCGCAATATCCGATGGCAGGTAGTGATTCAGGTCTCTTAGCAGCTGATCCTCGGTTATCTCCCTTCTCAGCTTAAAATTTGCTACCTGTCCATACGCATGCACGCCGGCATCCGTTCTTCCTGAGCCGTGTACCTCCACAGCTTCCCCGGTCAGCTTAAACAGCAGCTGTTCTAACTTGCCCTGGATCGTCATGTCTGTATTCTTCTGTACCTGCCACCCATGATATCTGCTTCCATCATATTGCAGTAGTATCTTATAGTTTGTCATTTTATTTACTCACATTACTCCTAATATTCTGAAATCTGCATCCACACGCAGATCATCATGGTCATGATCTGTGCTCTTTTGCAAGACGTTCTTCGATCGCTGCGATCACCGTCTCAAGCACCTTGATCCTTGCATAATACTTATTGTTTGCCTCCACGATCACCCATGGTGCATAGCTGGTAGAGGTACGGACTAACATCTCATCGACTGCCTTCTCATACTCATCCCACTTTGCACGGTTCCGCCAGTCTTCATCCGTAATCTTCCACTGCTTTGCCGGATTCTCCTGACGTTCCTTAAAACGCCGTTCCTGCTCGTCCTTATCGATCTGCATCCAGAACTTGATCACGATATCACCTGCTGCCGCAAGCTCAGATTCCATCTCATTGATCTCACGGTATGCACGCTTCCATTCATCCTCGCTGCAAAAGCCTTCGATCCGTTCCACCATAACTCTGCCGTACCAGGAACGGTCAAAGATTGCAACATGGCCTGCCTTTGGCATCTTCGTCCAGAAACGCCATAGATAATGGTGTGCCTTTTCTATATCGTTTGGTGCAGCAACCGGATTCACCACATAACCTCTTGGATCAAGTGCCTGTGTCAGCCGCTTGATCGCACCGCCCTTTCCACCTGCGTCCCAGCCTTCAAAGGCAAGAACAACCGGAATACGGTAACAGTACAGTTCATTATGAAGTTCACTCAGGCGTTCCTGTAACTGTGCAAGCTTCTTCTTGTACTCGTCCTTTTCCATCTTCTGATCCGGATCAATTCCTGCAAGTACCGAAGACTTTAAGATCGTATTTTCACTGTTTTCAGACGCAGTCTCCGTACCTTCTGCCTGTGCCTTTTTCGATGATGCCGCATCCTTTTTCGCTTTTACTGCATACTCTAACTTATCCACAACGATCTGCATCATCTTAACAGCCGCATACTCCCTGTCTGTTCCTTCAATGATATTCCACGGTGCATAGTCACTGTCTGTTTTTTCTAACATCTCTTCATTCATCGCAAGATATTCTTCATAATGGCGGTTTCGTCTGAGATCATCCTTCGTAACCCTCCATTTTGTCTTCTTCGATTCCATCAGATGCTCAAACCGGGCTTTCTGCTCTTTTTTCGAAATATAAGTAAAAAACTTGATGATCACGACACCATCATCCGTTAACTGCTTTTCAAAGGAACAGATCTCACCATAGGCACTGTCAAGCTGTGCTTCGGTTGTCACCCCGTCAAACCGGTCGGTTAAGACTCTACGGTACCAGCCACGGTCAAAGATTGCAATCCTTCCGCGCTCTGGTGTCTTCGTCCAGAATCTCCATAAGAATGGATGCATCCGCTCTTCCTTCGTCTCAACCGCAGTCGAATATACCGCGAATCCTCTTGGATCAAGCGGTTCGATCACACGCTTGATGAGTGTCCCTTTGCCGGCTGCCCCTAAGCCTTCAAACACAATAATGACCGGTATGCCGCTTTCCTTGCAGGCTCTTTGCAGATAGGCCAGTCTCGGCTGCAGGTCATCCATATACTGCTTGCATTCTTTTTTCCCCATTTTTCTATTCAGATCAATTTTTTCTAACATATGCCTTCTCCTTTCTTTTAGCATTCCCAGATTTGTAAAACCCATACAATCGTCGTTTTCAAAAACTGCCATCCGGCTTCCCTACAGATATTTTTCTTCAAAATCTGCAGCCTTCATCGGCTTGCCAAAATAATACCCCTGAATATACTGGATCTTCATGTCACGGAGCTTCTGCAGCTGGTCGGTCTCTTCCACACCTTCCACGCACATATGCACACCGATCGTCTCGGCAAGCTCTGCCACCATCTTGACAAAGACCTCGGAATAATCGTCCTTACCGATATCAATGATAAAACAGCGGTCGATCTTAATAATGTCGATCGGCATCTCACGGATATGGTTCAGGGATGAATATCCGGTTCCAAAGTCATCAAGAGCAACCCATACCCCAAGCTGCTTGATCTGTCCAAGGATCTTCTTCATTCTTCCCATATCATTGATCGCAAGACTCTCCGTCACCTCAAGTGTCAGATTCTGTGGATTGACCTCGGTCTCTGTGATCACATTGCGGATCCGGTCGACCATATCATTCTGTAACAGCTGTACCACTGACAGGTTGACATTCACACGGTACTCCGGATGTCCCATATCATTCCAGTATTTTAAGCGCTTACATGCCTCGCGCAGCACAAATTCCCCGATTGGATTGATCAGTCCGAGATATTCTGCCAATGGAATAAAATCCGTCGGTGAAATAAAACCAAGCTTCTCGGAATTCCAGCGTACCAGTGCCTCTGCCCCGGCACACGGATCGCCCGGCTTTGAAATATCAATGATCGGCTGATAATAGACTTCAAATTCATCACAGGAATTGAGCGTTGCATAACGCATATTTTTCTCCAGATCAAGACGCTTAAAGGAGCTTGTCTCCACATTTTCGTCATAGTATTCGATCCGGTTCTTTCCTGCCTTTTTCGCCTCATAAAGTGCAATATCCGCCTTCTTGATCAGTTCCTGTACATTGTCCCCATCATCCGGGAACTTCACAATCCCCATACTCATCGTACAGTAATAATCTGCACCTTTTAAAAACCATGGCTTTGCAAAGATCGAACTGATCTCGTCTAAGATTGCATTTAACATATGGTACTGATGATGCGTAACCACAATAATAAACTCATCTCCGCCCATGCGGTAACAGGTCGTTGCAATTCCGGCAATACGCTGTAAACTGTGGGAGATTGCCTTTAGCAGTACATCCCCATACTGATGTCCCAGTCCATCATTGATGTGCTTAAAATCATCCAGATCGATGAAAAGCAGTGCCCCATGCCCGTTTGCATCCTTTGCCTGCCTGATATACTGTTCCACATCATGCTCGCAGCGCATCCGATTATACAATCCGGTTAAGAAGTCATTGTTCGCCTGTTTTTCGATCTTCTGCTGATAGAGCTTCTTATCGGTCACATCATACACGGTAGAAAGCATTACGTTTCGTCCATCCACCCATTTGATATGATTATGATGGATATCATACCAGCGGTTTTCTTTTTCCGAATAGTACTCTAAAAACCTTCCGTTTTCCCGACCATCCTTCCGCTGCCTGAAGATTTCTTCGAACCTTGCAGTTCCTTCTTTTTCCGGAAAAAGATTCTGAAACCGTTCATTGGTATATAAAGTCTTGCCATGCTCCGGATCCCTTACACAGATACCGCAGCCCACATTCTCTAAAATTGCTTCCAGTGATGCATAGGAACTTGCCAGCGAATTTTTCGCAATCCGCTTGGATAAAATACTCTGCACGATCTGCTTAATCTCATTTAAAAACTTAATATTATTCGAATTCCATGTGCGTTCTTTCTTTTTCTCATAGAAGATCAGATACATTCCAACGGTCTGATTGACCTCGATCGGGAAACTGATAAATGCCTGATAGCCAAACGCATCAAACATCGTACGGAAAGCTGCCGGAAGTGCAGAATCGGAAGAGATCATAAACGGCTTTCCTGTCATATACGGGAGCTTTTCAACCGGCAGATTCTGCATGTCTGCAAGTACCGTATCCGCAGCATCCTCCACATATTCGCAGATCATATCTGCGCATGTTCCATCCCTGTTTACACGCATCAGGGCACCGCATTCTATCTTCAGATACCCACAGACCTCCCGTAAGATATCTTCTGCAAGCTTGGAAAATTCATGCTCACTCTCTAACTTCTGCAATACGGAAGTCAGCACTTCATTGCGGTGCAGTTCTTCCTTCATACGCTCCTGCGCTTCCCTGCTCTGCTGAAAACCCTCCTGTGCAAGCACTTCATCTAACTTTACCGCAAAATACTGCTTTGTCAGCATCTCGAGAAATTCGATTGCCCTGTAATACTGACCAAGTGTTGTCGTCTGGACATAATCCGGTACATCCTCTCCATGTATCTCTCCATCCCGGATAACTCCGATCACGATCCAGATGGCAGCCACCTTGCCGCCAACATGGATACTGATCCCGGACATCTTCAGATAATCTTCTTCCAACGGTTCTTCGATGATATCTTCAATCTCACTCTCTAACAAACGGTTTAACAGGACTACATGTCGGTTCATACTGATCTTACCATGCACATAATCCAATTCTTCCCTGCTGCCATAAGCTTTTGTCAGTACTCCGCTCGTTTTGCTTAAGCATACACAGTATACATTATTTGCTGCGCAAAAGCGGTCCTGCAGGCTCTGGATCAGTCCCTTGTCTAACAGTGTCTCCCCTAGATCTTCTTCCTGTATTGTTTCCCATGCATACGCCATTATCCTACTCCTTATATCTGATCACGAAAAAATAATATCCTGTCTTTTCACGGATACAGTCTTCCTTCACCAACCGAAACTCTTTATGCAGACGCAGCTGCTTTTTCACAAAACCATTCTCATTCGAGTACAGGAACATGTAGCCCCCCGGCCGCAATACTTCTGTGACTTTCCGAAAAAAGTCTGCGTAAAATCCATCCTGCTCCTCTCTGGTCTTTTTGCCGCGTAACGGCATATCCGTAACTATCTCATCAAACAGATACTTATGGGTAAAGTCAAAAAAATTCCGATTGATAAAATTAATATTCATTCCGGCCGCAAGTGCATTCTCCCTGCCCTTTTTTACTGCCTCACCAAAAATATCGGTTCCATACATATCTCCGGCAGCCACAAGAAGATCCCGTTCGATCAGCATCGTACCAACTCCGCAGAACGGATCAAGTACCTGTGCACCCTCGATCAGATATTTTTTCGCCAGCTGCATCAAAAGTGCCGCTGTCGCAGGCTGTGTCGTTGCCGCAAACGACTGCTTCCGGTATGCAAATCTCCGCATTGGGATCGTAAAAAGCTTCAGACATGGCAGATACGTGCCATCAGATGCCGGTGCTAAACGGATCTCTGCTTCATAATCATCGACTGCATTGATCAGTGCACGGTCTGACTGCTCCTCGAGTGCATCCGCAAACTTATGGATCAGACTTCTTCTCACGTGATCATCCTGTCTGCCACGCATCTCCACCCTAAAATAAAACGGTGTCTCCTGTGATGCATGAAGCTTCTTCAGATAATCCACAATTCCTGCCTGTACCACCATCTCTGCCATCTTCTCCGGGTCCGGCTGCACACGCTTTACTCCCGGTAAAAAGAAGATCATCTCCTGATAGGTGCGGATAGCAAGCAGTTCCCGCAGATTGGTTGTCTTCACACGGACACCGGCCTTCGTAAGCAGTACCTTGCCATCCCGGATCTGGGATGCAGTCACTTCACGATAAGACGGATTCGTAAGTAAGAGAACATCCAGTTCCTTATCATATCCGCTGAACTTGTGTCTCTTATGTGGTTCCATGGATCGAAGCATCTGTCCGAGTACCTTTAACTGTTCCTTATAATGCTTTTTCTCATTCTCCGCAGGCTGTATGGAACACAGCTTTTCATACAACTCATGCAGCTTTTCTGTATACGAATGAAAATCCAGCTTCTCTATGGCTGTCAGATAAGCGCTTTTCACAAACAATGTCTGCTCCGTCTGGTATGCCTCCCAGAGTGCTTCGATATCTTCCTGCAGTCCCAGCTCTCCGATTAAAAGTGCCGCATTCTTACGCACCTTCGGATCTTCGTGACCCAGACATTCCGGCAGTCTGTGATGTTCCTGCTCCCACTGAAGGAATCGTGCCTTATAGTCTTCGTCTTCACGGATCTGCTGTTTGATCCGTATCAACGTCTCTCTGATATTTTTTTCTTCCTGTAAATCAGCAATCATATTCTATTCCTATTTCCTTTTTTACATTAAAATCCACTTTTATTTTACTTGATAGAAACTCTTTTGGCAAGCCGCTAATCACTCCTATTCCGATGGCTCTACGCCATTTTTTTCAATATAATCCGCGACATCACTTTTAAACTGCTCCCATGCATCCTCATGCTCTACATAATACTTCGGACACAGCTTTCCTGTCACATCATAATGGCGGATCACATCATCCACACGAAGATCATATCTGCCGACTAACCACGCCACTAAATGTACCAGTGTCTGATAGGTCGCATCCGAAAACTTTCCGGTATCATCCGCAATGCAGCATTCAATCGAAATCGTATCATGGTTTCTGTCATTCGATGCATAGGAGATCTCCCTACAAGGAATGCACTGAACCAGTTCTCCCTCAATGCCGACCACAAAGTGACTGCTTGCATGTGTAATATGTGAATCCTTTAATCCCTCAAAATAATCCCGGTTCTGCATCGCCGATGTTCCCGGATTTGCTGTATAATGAACGACAATTCCGGTAACCGGATCGATCGCAGTCCCCGGTCTGGAGTATTCATTCACCGTCAGAAGTTCAACATCATACGCCGGTGGATCCTCTACAACCTTCTGTGGCTTTGCAGATGTCTGCGCCTTCCGGTTTCCTGCAATCTGTGCAATCACCCTGCCAACGAGAATCACGACCAGCACCAAAATAAGGATCAGCACCATACGCCTGATCATTCTCTGCCGTTTTCTCTTTCTCATCCTTCTTTTCCGATGTGCCATACCGGCTGTTCCTCTCTGTCCTGTTCTTTCGTCCATCTTATGCCTCATTCCTATGCATACTCACTCTGAAATTGATTTTTCCTTATTTTTACAATTCCTTTGTATATATTTAACAAAATCTTAACATCTATATTGTTGACAATTACCATATATCATTCTATAATGCAAGCTGTAAGAACAAAATATCAAAGGAGGTGTCCCTATGTTTTCAGAAAAGGATGCTGCTTTAGGATTTTCCAGGGTCTTAGATGCATATGACCACTATGTGAAAAGAACTGAAGCAAAAAATGAGAAACCGCTTTCTATCCTTGCTTACATCGTAGAAATGTTTCAATAAGCCAGTAGCAAGCCGACCGCTGCATAAGCAGCCGACCGGAGCTCCTGGCTTATTTTATTATCTGTGATTATTTTCCGTACAGATCCTTCAACATTGCAATTTCTTTTGCATAACCGTCCAGATCATTCGGTGTTTCTAAATAAAATGGCAATTCTCTTAAAAGCGGATGGTTGATGATACGTGTAACTGCCTCTAGTCCGATACTTCCCTCTCCGATCTTTTCATGTCTGTCCTTATGACTTGCAAACGGATTCTTGCTGTCGTTTAAGTGGACCGCCTTTAAACGCGACAGTCCAATCACGGAGTCAAACTCTTCTAAGACTTTATCCAGATCATCCACAATATCATATCCGGCATCATAGACATGGCAGGTATCCATGCATACCCCGAGATGGCCACTTAATTCCACCCGGTCAATGATCGCGCGGATCTCTTCAAAGCTTCTGCCGACTTCCGTTCCCTTTCCTGCCATTGTTTCCAGTAAAACCGTCGTTGTCTGATCTTCCTTTAAAATAGCATTCAGCATATCCGATATATATGTGATTCCTGCTTCTGCTCCCTGCTTCACGTGGCTGCCCGGGTGAAAATTATACATGCTTCCCGGAATATAAGAAAGCCGCATCAGATCATCCGTCATCACATTTTTTGCAAAATCGCGCAATCCCTCATCTGCCGCACAGGCATTCAAGGTATATGGCGCATGTGCTAAGATCTGTCCGATCCCATGTTCAGAGGCAAATGTACAGAATGCCTGCATATCTTCTACGTTGAGAGGCTTTGCCGCACCGCCTCTTGGATTTCTGGTAAAAAACTGAAATGTATTTGCACCAATCTTTACTGCTTCTTTTCCCATTGCAAGATATCCCTTTGACGAGGATAAATGACATCCGATTTTTAACATAGCTTTCCTTCCTATTCTTCCTGTAACCCGCTGATCTCTTGATAGACCTGCACTGTTTCTTCATCTGTCTCACCACTCAGATAGTAGGTCTGATCCACGGTCTTAATATAGATAAACTTCTGATTCTTCGGGTGATATAACACCTGACACTTCCCTTGATTGCGGATATGGTATGTCCCCTTACGTAAGTTATCAAGACCTGTTCCGGAGGACTTTGACATTTTCGGCAGTTCCTCTAATAATTCCATGCTCTCGATACTCTTTACCGGAATCCGGTAAGTGTCACGAAACTGTCCTGCCTCCACGCATTCCTTCTGCACCGTCAGAAAAAGCGGGGTAAATTCTTCTGCCACACAATAGCCTCCAAATACCGGCATCGCAAGAACTACCAGCAGGCAGAAAATGCCTAAAAGCTTTGCCCACGGACGTGCCATATTTAAGGTCGTTCCAACACCAACCCGTGTTTCTACACTGCTTACTGTCTTATCCGGATTATAATAACATAAGCCCCATTTCCAGTATGCATCCTCTGTATCAGTGCCTTCCGGCAGTTCACTCTGCCAGCCCTCAGTACACTTTAACACAAGTAACTTCTTATGTGCCCTTGCCCATGGAAGCATCAGCAACACAACCATAAGAACAAACCAGATCGTCCATGCCAGGAAATTGATGGAAAAATATCCGGTAAATAAAAATGGCAGTGGAAATATCAATAAAAAGATCAATATCCGGCGCATCTGCTTTCTATATGCTTCGCCAACCGCCTGCACCCGTGCATCCTGCATCCGCTCACCCGGCAGGGTTACAGCAAAACAAAGCCCTTTTTCTTCCTTTTTATAATTCTTCCCCATAAAGTAACATGCAAGTAAAATTGGATACATAACCAGATCCAAAAACAAACCAATCCACATCTTTTTATCCTCCGATACTCTCTATTTTTCATTCATGTATTTTGCAAGAATCTGATACAGTTCCTCTGCATGAATCGGCTTTGTTAGATGATCCGTCATACCTACAGCAAAGGACTCTGAAATGTCCTCTGCAAACGCATTCGCCGTCATGGCAAGCACCGGTATCTGCTTTGCCTGTGGATGATCCGATCTTCGGATCGCACGCAGTGCATCATATCCATTCATCACCGGCATCTGGATATCCATAAGGATCAGATCATAGGTATCCGGTTCACTCTCTGTAAACAATTCTACTGCCTGTCTGCCATCCCTTGCACAGACAACCGCAAGTCCGGTCTGCCGCAGCAGTTCTTCTACAATATCCCGGTTAAAAACCGTATCATCGACTAACATGATCCGGTGACCATGAAAATCTACTGTCTGTGCCGTTTCCTTTTCTTCTCCGGATGATTCTGTTTCATGCAAAGTTTCCACTCTTTGAAATGGAAGAGATACCGTAAAAGTACTTCCCTCTCCATATACACTTTCCACCTCAACCGCACCCTTCATCAGATGCACCAGCCGGCTTGTGACCGGAAGCCCGATTCCTGCTCCCGGCATCGGACTTTCACTTTTACCGCTCCGCTGTATATGTGGAGTAAAGATCTGTTCTAACTGCTCTTTTTTGATCCCACAGCCTGTATCCCGGATAAAGAACCGGACATAAATGTTACGTTCTTTGATCTTACCGGGCATGGCAGATAGTTCGATTGTTCCATTTTCCGATGTATATTTTAACGCGTTTGACAAAAGATTGTTTAAGATCTGACTCACCCGCAGCGGATCCCCAATTACCGGTTTTTTGATCCGTTCATCCACAGATAATACAAAACGGATCTGCTTCTGTGCACACAGCTGTGTATACATTTCCCCGATCGATACTACCAGCTCATAGAGATCAAATTCTTCTGTTCTGATCTTTATCTGGTTTACCTCCACTGTTGTCATATCCAAAACATCCCGGATCACATTCTGTACTGCCTGACAGGCATAGGAAATCTTTTGCATGTTGTCTGCTACCACCGGATGATCTATCGCTGCTTCTGCCATTATCTTCGTCAGTCCATTGATCGCATCGATCTGTGTCCGGATCTCGTGACTGATCTGTGACAGGTAGGCACTTTTTAACTCACACTGTCTTTTCAGCTCGGTAACTGCCTCTTGTGCTTCCTGTTTTTCTAACTCCAACTGGCATATTCTGTTTTCTAATTCCTGACGCTCCCCTGATCTGTACCTTCTCTGAAATAAAGACATTCCCCTCACACATATGTCCTTTCCTGCATTGATTATCACAATATCTTTCTAAATTATACTCTACTTACTTCAAAAATCAAACAGGAAAGTATGTAAAATCATCCCAGCGCAACGTCAAGGATCATCATCAGTGTAAACCCGGCTGCAAAAAATACCGTTCCGACATTCGAATGTATACCCTCCGACATTTCCGGAATCAGCTCCTCTACCACTACATAGATCATCGCTCCTGCCGCAAAGCTTAACAGATACGGAAGCAGAGGTACGATCAGTCCTGCCGCAAGAATCGTAAGCACGGCTCCGATCGGTTCTACGATACCGGAAAGCATTCCGCCAAGAAATGCCTTTCCCTTTCCCATGCCTTCTGCCCAAAGCGGCATGGAGATAATCGCACCCTCCGGAAAGTTCTGGATTGCAATTCCAATTGCAAGAACCAATGCTCCCATTGCAGTAATGCTTTCGTTTCCAGCCAGATAACCTGCATATACAACACCAACCGCCATACCCTCCGGTATATTATGAAGCATTACTACAAGTACCAGCATCGTTGTTCTCTGTAGACGTGTCTTAAGACCTTCTGCATCCCGGCTTCCACGATGCAGGTGTGGAATCACATGATCTAATAACAGCAGAAACAGAATTCCAAGCCAGAATCCAACCGTTGCAGGGATAAAAGACCACTTTCCCATCGGCTCTGACTGCTCTAAGGATGGAATCAGAAGACTCCAGATTGACGCTGCAACCATCACACCGGCAGCAAATCCGGTAAGGATCCGCTGAACCATGTCACTCATAGACTTCTTCATAAAGAAAACACAAAACGCACCTAAACTCGTTCCAAGAAACGGGATCAAAATTCCATAGAAAACCTTTATTGACATAAAAACCTCTCTTTCTTCTATATAAATATAAGAAACATCGCAATCCAAAATATCAGATCCGGTTCTGACAAATCAGATTGCAGAATCTGTTAGTTTCATCTAACCATTATAGCATCTGTTTATTCTACTGTACAGAATTAGGATATCAAAAAAAAGAGAAAACCAATTTCTTGGTCTTCTCTTCTTTTGGAATATAGATTCCTTTATGTCACGATATATCAAGCAACTGCGTAACGTTTTAACACATTCTCGAAACGCGCATCAGTACCGCCATACTGTACCGTAAGTACCCGAGAAAGGTCCATGCTCAGAACTCCCAGAAATGACTTTGCATCAATTACAACTCTGTTATAAGAGATATCAATGTCGAAGTCACATTTCTCAGCTTCCTTCACAAAATCACGTACCTCTTCTGTGTCAGATAATCTGATCTGTTTTTCGTTCATGTTCTCACCTTCCTAACTAATAGACTAATTTAACTTCATTGGAACAATTTATTAATTCAAAGATTTAATTATCCCTGAATCTTTACGCATTATGCCACCATTTTTTTCATTTGTCAATTTTCCCAATTTTCGAAAATCCCAGTATTTATGCACACTTTACACAAGTTTTACGCCCATTTTGGGCTTTGTAGTATTCCATGAAAAACCGTTTTTTCTTTTTTCAGATAGTTCTATACAATTCATTGTGCCATTTACCCAAAAAAACGTCTGTATTTGGCTGTTTCTCAATATTTTTTGACAATTTTTATCAGATTTTCTTGTTAAAAAATTATCATTCTCTTTTCTGCTTCTTATTCTATTGTATGATAACCGGGAATTTTTAGTGTATTTTTAAAAAATAAAGTGTGCGCCTGCCGCACACTCCCGCACCCGAGCGGATGCATCGCATAACCTTCCACTCCGCGAGGTGCGCATCTTACGATCAAGCATGCATGCTTGATTTTTGCTTTATAGGAAATTCCGTTGGAATTCCTATAAAGCAAAAAAAGAAGTCCATTGGACTTCTTCTTAAGAACAGGGGTGGAAGGAATCGAACCCTCCTCTGGAGTTTTGGAGACTCTTATTCTACCGATGAACTACACCCCTATATGCTAAAATGACGTATAGATTACGCCATCTTAGGAAAGATTTATACCTTGAAAACTTCATACAGATGATCCGATCTTTTTCGAAAATGGTCACTTCAATTCCGCTTCGCTTCATCTCAGTGTCATTTGCTTCGCAAATTTCCTTCCAGATATTTCATCAGCTACGAAAGCAAGCTTTCTCACTTCTTCAACATCTGTCAGATCATTTTCTTTTCTTTTTGGTCAAGCCCTCGACCTATTAGTAACAGTCAGCTCCACACGTTACCGTGCTTCCACCTCTGCCCTATCTACCTGATACTCTTTCAGGGGTCTTACTACCTCAGGGGTAGGGATATCTCATCTCAGGGGGGGCTTCACGCTTAGATGCCTTCAGCGTTTATCCCTTCCGGACTTGGCTACCCAGCTATGGATCTGGTATCCAGCTGATACACCAG